>JAFZUN010000039.1 GCA_017618315.1 Spirochaetales bacterium | reverse complement strand
CATTGAGGAATCTGCGTCCTTGAATCTGAGCTTACGTGCCCTGCTGAGGATTGTTGCTGGAATACGGCCGGCATTTGATGAGATCAGTATGAAATGGCAGCCTTCAGGCGGCTCCTCAAGTGTCTTCAGAAGACCGTTAACTGCAGAGTCTCCTGCATTCTCAAGCCCCTCTATAATGACAAACTTCCCCACTCCATCCATTGATGATGTGCTGCACCAGTCCCTGATTGCCCTGACCTGTCCGATTGATATTGAAGCGGTCCTGTTTGAATCCATCAGCGGGGAAAGAGCCTTCTCAAGCCTGTCGGCTATCTTTGAGGCCTCAGCCTCGTCAGCAGTCTCAAGGTCCCTCAAAATATCGGTAACCTCTGCCGCATCACTGAACTTCTTCTTTCCCGCAGTGGTGCTCTGAGAGTCAATCAAAGCCCCGTGATACTGCTGAAGCAGCACGGCAATGCACTCATGCAGAAACTGCCTGGAGCTTGTGTTCCTGTGTCTCCTGTAAAGGTCAAGCGCTGTCCTGATCCTGTACGCATGATTGCGGTCTGATATTATCACCACGTTCTCATCAGGTATTCCAAGACGCTCACATACTCTTCTGGCTGCGAACATTCTGCCGGAATATGGTGTTCCCGAGAACAGCAATGCATTGGGAAAGGAACCTGAAGATGCCAGATCCTCGAGCATGGCGGCAATCTCAGGCTGTGTCCTGTCAAGTCCTCCCAGAATCATAGGCAACTCAGAAAATGTTCTTAATGGTCGAGACGCAGAGCTCGGCGAACGGCTGAATCAACTTCCTGGAGAACAGGCTCTCATCAAACAGTTTCTTGAGGTTGAACAGGTTCTGGTAACCGAGTATGTACTCGAAAGCAGCAAACAGGAAGAAAGCCTCAAGCAGGCCCAGGAAGAAACCAAGTAGGTTATCCACCACGGACAGGTTGGCAGTATCCACAATGTTGCTCAATATGGCACCAAATCCCTTCATGATAAGATAACCGGCGACAAAGATGATGAAATATGCCGTGAAAGACGCAAACCAGAGCGGAAATCCCAGATTGTCCACAAATACGGGACTTAAGAGATGCGTATACATCAGCGCAAGAATGAATCCCAGGACATAACCGAACTTGGAGGATATCTCATCCAGAAATCCCTTGATGGCTCCCCAGATTCCCCCGATCATGAAGATAATGAACAATATATAATCCAAAGTGGTCAGGTACTTCATAACTCCCTCTTATGATATTGTGACAAACTGTGTCAAATATACACACTTATTATACACAACACTTGCTTAACTGACTATCCTGTTAAGTGTTTTTTTAGTACTATATGTATTATGAGCATCATTACAAAGCTTTTCGGAAGCAAGAAAGACAAAGACCTCAAACATCTTCGTCCCATAGTGGACAAAGTCAATTCATATGAGAGCTGGGCACAGAGCCTCAAGGATGAGGAGTTTCCCCTTCAGACCCAGAAGTTCCGCGACCGCCTCAAGGCCGGTGAGACACTTGACCAGTTATTGCCGGAGGCCTATGCACTGGTGCGCGAGGCAAGCCGCAGGGTCCTGGGTGAACGCCACTACGATGTCCAGATAATGGGAGCCATAGTCCTGCACGAGGGAAAGATCCTTGAGCTGAAAACCGGTGAAGGAAAAACACTCACCAGCGTCCCCGCAGGTTATCTCAACGCCCTTGAAGGCCACGGAGTACACATCATCACCATCAACGACTACCTGGCGCAGCGTGATGCATCCTGGATGGGCCCCATCTACAGCTTCCTGGGCCTCACAGTAGGCGTAATAGTCTCCAACATGGACAATGAGCGCCGCCGTCAGGCATACAGCTGCGATGTCACATACGGAACCAACAACGAGTTCGGCTTTGACTACCTGCGCGACAACATGAAGCTCCGAGCCCAGGACAAGATCCAGCCCAAGCACCACTACTGCATCATAGATGAGATAGACTCCATCCTCATAGATGAGGCCCGAACTCCTCTCATCATATCCGGTCCTGCGGACGATGACACAGAGCTTGCCCGCAACGCGGAGAAAATCACATCCTATTTCAAGGAATGTGAGAAAGACCCGGAGACCGGTGAGTATCCGGTTGCATCAGCCTTTGCCAGATTCGAGGAAGGAGCCAAGCTCGAGCCTGAGGGCGACTACATGCTTGATGAGAAATCCAAGCGCGTGTCATTCACCAAGGAAGGAATGATGCACATGGAGGAGCTTCTCAAGCGCTTCGGAATCATCCATGGCTCGCTTTATGACGATGAGAACTTCGAGTACATCCATTATGTTACTCAGGCCATGGTCGCAAAGCACCTCTATCACAAGGACACGGACTACGTGATTGCAGACAACCAGATACAGATTGTCGATGAGTTCACCGGCCGTATCCTTCACGGTAGACGATATTCGGACGGCCTTCATCAGGCAATCGAGGCCAAGGAGCATATAAAGATCCTGGGAAAGAACAAGACGCTTGCCACAATCACATTCCAGAACTTCTTCAGGATGTATGACAAGCTCTCCGGCATGACCGGAACCGCCGATACTGAGGCAACCGAGTTCATGCAGATTTACAACCTCGATGTAGTTGTCATTCCCACTCACCTTCCCGTCATCAGGAAGGACATGGATGACCTTGTGTTCCTGAACGAGCAGTTCAAGTACAGGGCAATCTGTGAGGAGATCCAGAGAGTTCATGCCACAGGTCAGCCCATCCTTGTCGGTACCGTCTCCATAGAGAAATCAGAGCTCATCTCAGCACTGCTCAGGAAAATGGGGATTCCGCACGAGGTATTGAACGCAAAGAACCATGCCCGTGAGGCCACCATCATAGAGAATGCAGGAGCCAAGGGTGCTGTCACGGTAGCCACCAACATGGCAGGACGTGGAACCGATATCAAGCTCGGAGGATCTCCTGATGCACTTGCACGCAGGATCTGCGGTTCAGAGGCCACAGAAGAAGAGCTCAAGGCAGCCAGGGAAAAGACAAAAGACCAGTGGCTTGCAGCCTATGAGGAGGTAAAGAGCCTGGGAGGCCTCTATATCCTCGGAACTGAAAGACATGAGTCCAGACGTATAGACAACCAGCTGCGCGGAAGAGCCGGCCGTCAGGGAGACCCGGGAACATCACGTTTCTTCGTGAGCTTTGATGATACTCTCCTGAGGCTCTTTGCAAAGGACAACCTCAAAGCCCTGGTGGGTAGACTTGGAATGAACACCGGAGAGCCGCTTGAGCATGCCATGGTCAGCAGAGTCATAGAGACTGCCCAGAAGCGCGTCGAGGAGCGCAACTTCGATATTAGAAAGCGCCTTCTTGAATATGATGATGTGCTGAACGAGCAGAGAAACTTCATCTACAGCCAGAGAGATGAGATTCTTGTTGATGCCGGCATAATAACCAGGGCAAAGAACGCCTGTGACGAGTATATCGATTTTGCAGTTGAGACATCACAGAACAAAGGCACACTTAACGTATCTGCCCTCCACCAGAGCCTACTGGACAGCATTGGATACGATTACACTCCTGCAGAGAATGATGAGAAGGGATCCCCGGAGGATCTTGCCCAAACCATTAAGACAGCTGTTCACAGTCTCATAGACCAGAAAGTAGCCATCACAGGACCAGAGGTGTTCAGCCTGTTCATCAGACAGATTTACCTCAAGCAGATAGATACACGCTGGCAGAACCATCTTGAGGAACTTGAGGATCTCAGGGATTCAGTCTCTCTCAGGACCTACGCACAGAAGAACCCGCTTGTCGAGTATAAGCTGGAAGGCTCCGAGATATTCGACAAAATGATTGACCAGATCAAGAGCTCAGTTGCCAAGACAGTCCTGAGGGTCCAGATCCGTCAGGACTCCGCTCCAAGGCAGAACGCCCCGAGAAAGATTGTTGAGACACACAGAGAAGGTCTGTCATTCGGAGCTATGGCTGCTAACCAGCAGGCTGCAGCCCGTGCAAGTGCAAACGCCGGAGCAGTCTCCCCTGTTCAGGTCATCAGAACTGCCCCGAAGGTAGGAAGAAATGACCCGTGCCCATGCGGAAGCGGTAAGAAATACAAGAACTGCTGTGGCCGCAACCAGGGCGTCAATTGACAAAATAGAAGCCGGGCATTTTGAATTGACCCCAGTTCATTGGAGCGGTTCCTGAAAAGCTAGGTTGCCAGTTTCCTGAAATCAACAGGAGAAAGGTAACCTAGTTTTTTTTGTATTCTCTGGTTGTTGTACCAGTGGATGTAATCATCAATCAGTTTAGTCATTCCGTCAACAGTCATAAGCTGTCTTGTCTGTCTGATTGTCTCGGATTTCATCAGCCCGAAGAAGTTCTCCATGCATGCGTTGTCCCAGCAGTTGCCCTTCCGGGACATGCTCTGCCTCAGCCCGAGTTCCTTCAGATGCCTGATGTACTTCGGATGAGTGTAGGTCCAGCCCATGTCCGAATGAATCAGGGCTCCCCTGCAGGATCCGAGCTGACTGATGACTCCATTGACCAGATCCAGGCTGATGTGACGGCTGATCCGGTAGGAGACGATCTCACGGTTCCAGAGATCCATCACCGCTGCCATGTAGATCCAGCCCTCATCGGTCGGCAGATATGTGATGTCCGTCACCAGCTTCCTCATGGGCCCGTCCGACCTGAAGTCCCTCGCAAGGACATTGCCCGGAAGATCGACAGGATTCTCCCTGAGGGCAAGGTAGTAGTTCTTCGGATAGCGTCTCCTGCGGATCCTGGCATGAAGATCGAACATGCCCATGACACGTTCGACACGTTTGTGGTTGAGCCGCTCTGCGAATCCTTCACTCACAAGGCATCTGGCCATCCTCTTGGAGCCGTAGGCCCACCGGTTCTGCTCCTGGACACACCTGATGGCTTCAGAGAGCTTTCTGTCCTTCTGATTCTCTTCATTCTCATGTTTCTTCCAGAAGTGGTAGGTGCTGGAGCTCAGTCCGAGCACTTCAAGGCATCTTCTGAGAGAGACTCCAAGTCCTCTGCATTCGCCAACCGCTCGTAGAATCTTTTTTTTTGAGGATCCTTCTCGCTTTCCGCACAGACCCGGAAGTACGTCCTGTAGATAATGATCTCTTCTTGCAGCTCTTTGATCTTTTTCTGGTCTTTCGTCATGGGAACCTTCCTTTCCGGGTCTGCCACGTCTTCTGGAGCAGACTCCGTACTCATTATAGTT
>JAFZUN010000038.1 GCA_017618315.1 Spirochaetales bacterium | reverse complement strand
CGGAAACCTGCTTCTGCTTGAAAACACCTATTTTGCCTCCATCAAGCGTGTTGACGGCACGGATGACATACTCAATGACATCTATTATATGGTGATGAGACCTCAGATGGGCCTTGGACTCAGGAATGTTGCTCCTGCCTTGCTGGCCATGAGCCTGACCTTGCTGCTTATGTTGGCACTAGTGTTCATCTCAGGTTTTGGAAAAGAAGCTTCCGGCAATGTGGAGGATTCCTCAGTGCAGGCCTCCGGAGATGGCAATGCCGAATCCACCGAAGAGCAGGCTGAAGACAAGCTCGCCATGCTTGGAAGGTTGATTCACAAGGAAAAACCGTATTTCGAGGATCGCTGGCCGCGGGACAGTAAGAAATGGCGGGACAAGACCCCGGCAGAGAAGTTCTCGTCAACTGCAAATTACGTGGTGCTGGTTGCGTTGTTGTTCATTTTCTTTGATGCGAAGTTCTCCGGAGAGCAGTCCGTATGGTATTACTGCATCACCGGAAAGTGGGACAGCGGAATCAACTTGTACTCCATCACATCCTGCATACTCAGCATATCAATGCTTGTGGTGACAAAGATCGTGTTCCACAAGCTGATGTTCCTGATAGCCAGGGTCACAAGTGCGAAGGGTGAAACAATCTGTCACCTGATGGACAATTTCTCAAGCTACGGACTGTTCGTGGCAGGAATCTTCATCTGCCTTCACCACTTCGGAGTCAATGCAACGGCACTGAGCCTTACCGGAGGAGTTGCAGGTGTCATCTTCGGTATAGGTTGCCAGAACATAGTCGCAGACATCGTTGCAGGAATCATCATGACATTCGAGGGTTCTGCCCATGTCGGTGAGTTCGTGTCATTCAACGGACAGTATGGGGTCATCCTGAACATCGGTGTGCGGAGCACGAAACTGAAGTGGTTCGGAGAGGTCACAGTTGTAAGGAACAATGACTTCAAGGACTACATAAGGATGCCTTCAAACCGCCAGAACAGGGTTGTATGTAACATCGGCATAGACCTGAAGGAGTCGCTTGAGCGTGTTGAGGGCATTCTGGAAAAGGAACTTCCGGTCATCCACGAGAATCTGTGCAGTAAAACAGGGGATTCTGTTCAGGGTCCGTTCTACAGGGGTGTAAAGGCAATAGATGGAGACTGTCTGACGCTGTCCTTCTACATCATGTGCAAGGGAGCCTACTACGCAATGATGCAGCGATCACTCAACGCCGAGATAAAGAAGATGTTCGACCGCAATGGAATAAATCTCGCAATGCATCAGGTTGTAGTCAATCAGCCCAAGGATTATTCCGCTCAGAATGAAGGGAAAGAGAAACACTGATGCCACGCAGTTTCGCTGAGATTTATGAGAGCTGGGAGCAGACCCATGACGAGTGCAGAGCCATAGAGAAGAGGGCAAGGGAGTCCTCAGATACTACCGGTGTTCAGGATCCGGATCTGCAGATAAACCGCATCAGGAGAATGGAGTCTCAGGATGAGCTGGATCTCCATGAGATGATCCTGGACGATGCCCTGGCTGCCACACGGTCGTTTCTGGACAGGAGCTTTGCCAAAGGTTACAGGAAGGTCAGGATCATAACAGGAAAGGGGATTCACTCGAAGAACGGTGAAGCTGTTCTCAGACCATCAGTGATTGATGTGTGCAGGAGTCATCCGAAGGTCAGGGAAGTGTCCGTACCAAAGGCCTCAGAGGGTGGAAGCGGAGCATTATCTGTGATCCTGAAGGCAAGATAGGAGAGAGTTTTGAAGAAGGTTCTAGTTGGCATGAGCGGAGGAATAGATTCCTCAGTTGCAGCATATCTGTTAAAAAAACAAGGATATATTGTCTCTGGGGTCACCATGTCCCTTTGGAAAGAGGGTCGTGTTTTTCATGGTGATTTTTCTAAGGACGCCTGCTTCTCTCCAAATAAGGAGAAGGAAATCACAGAGACAAGCGAGATCTGTGACAAGCTCGGAATCCCCCATACGGTGCTGGATATCTCTGACCTTTATGAGTCCACTGTGCTGAAGAACTTCAAGGATGAGTACATGGGCGGCAGGACCCCTAATCCCTGTATCTGGTGCAACCAGAAGATCAAGTTCGGGGCAATGGTGGAATATGCCAGAAAGGCAGGCCTTGAGTTCGACTTTTTTGCCACAGGTCACTATGCCCGCATAGACTATGAGAACGGCAGGTACTGTCTCAAGAGAGGTCTTGATCCGTTGAAGGACCAGAGCTATTTCCTCTACAGGCTGACGCAGAAGCAGCTCTCAACCACGATGTTCCCGCTTGGATCCATGACAAAGAAGGATGTCCGAGAGATAGATGTGGAGCTTGGCTTCCACCCGCAGGGGCACGGTGAGAGTCAGGACTTCTACAGCGGAAGCTATTCGGATCTTCTGGATGTTGAGCCCAGGGAAGGGGATATTGTCGATACCGATGGCAAGGTGCTGGGAAGACACAACGGTATCTGGAACTACACCATAGGACAGAGAAAGGGTCTGGGCGTATCCGCGCCAAGACCACTTTATGTCATTTCCCTGGATGTTCCGGGTAACCGTGTTGTGGTAGGTTACGAGGAAAGGACTGTCAACACAGTAGTGCGTGCGGACCAGATCAACTGGGTGTCAGTCGAGGACCTGCCCAAGCCCGTGCATGTCTCTGCCAAGATCAGGTCAACCGGGACTCCTGTCAGCTGTGAGGCACGCATTGATGAGACCGGAAGACTCTGTGCCACCTTTGATGTCCCGGTCAAGGCCGCCACACCTGGGCAGAGCCTTGTCATCTATGACAATGACAGGATTCTCTGCGGCGGCATAATCGAATCTGTAGATTGAAAAAAAGACTCCGGTGTGCCAACCGAAGTCCTCATCTATCAATTCAGAAGATTACTTCAGTCCCATGACCTCAAGTGTGTAGCCCTGGAGCCACTCCTCGATTCCTGTCTCAGGAACATCAAGTGCCCTGTATGTCGGCTCAACCACAGGATATCCGCCGACCTCATCCTGGCTGTTGATGATCTTTCCGGTTCCGCTGTAGAACTCCTCGATCAGACGTCTGTCCACGGCATCTCTCTCTGCAGGTCTTGCGCCTGAGTACTTCAGAACATACTCCGGGACATCCTCTGCTGGGAGGACCTCAAGGCCATCGATCCAGATGGGCTTCTCATCCAGCACGACAATGGGAATTGACGGATCTGTGACCTTGCCAGGTGTGACGCCGTCAATCTTGTAGATCACGTTGTCCTCAAGGTAACCCTGCTCTTTGTTCTCAGGATAATTGGATCCGACCATGGCCACGACTTCGGTGCTCGGGCCTTCCTTCTCGTAGTTACCCACAATCGAGACAATCGGTGAGCCAGGTTTCTCCTCAAGATCCTTCCACTCCTTGGGAATCCATGAGAGACGGATTGACCATGCGCCCGGATCATAGATCAGGTTGTTCACGACAATTCCTGAGGAATTGCCCTTGAACCAGGGGTTCCTCTCATAGTTATGGGCATAGAAGTTGCCGATGATTGCAATATTTGTGCAGTCATCCATGACAAGTGTTCCCATGCTGTGGTTCATCGTCTGCTTTGAGTGGACTGACCATGCAAGTCCCTCGGAGATGAAGTTGTAGCTGAAAGTGACGTTGCGGGATGCGTTCTCAGGTCCTGTTCCTCTCTTTCCGGAGACTGAGAGGTTCTCATCGACTCCCCAGGAGATCGAGCAGTGGTCTACCACGATATTGTAGGCATTGCCGTTGGCACCTGTTGAGATTTCAGGCTCATAGCCCTCACCGATTTCTGCTCCTGCATCTCCCATCCTGAAGAAGATGTGCTGCATTATGACATCGTGGGTGTTGAATGTGATTCCGCCGCGGATGATTGTGATTCCCGGACTTGGTGCGGTCTGACCTGCGATTGTGACGTACGGGTTCTTGACCTTAATCTGTTTCTTCTCCAGGTCAATGACTCCTCCGACTTCAAAGACGATGATTCTGGGACCTTCAGCCTCAAGGGCTGCCCTGAAAGATCCTTCTCCGTTTGCGTTGAGGTTTGTGACCTTGATAACTCTTCCGCCTGCTCCTCCAACTGACTGGGCGCCCCAGCCGATGAGATCTGTTGGCGGCTCATGAACTTCCGTGATGGCCTCTGCAAAGACCAGCGCGGAGACAAAAAGCAAAATAAAAACGACAGTTATGGTTTTCCTCATTTTTCCCTCCGTTTCCAGTTTACAGATGGAAAGATTGAACACGAAACTGTCGTTTTTTGACGGTTTATGTCGATTTTTTACTAAAGTTAATCATGCAAACAGATGAGGTGCGACAACGCAGGAATCACCCATATGTTTGCATGAGATTAAAAAGCCCAGTTGCCGTTGCGGAAGATCGGAACCTCTTTACCGTCTCTGGTCTTGGCTGTGATGTTCATGTCTGCGCATCCGATCATGAAGTCGACATGAATCATTGACTTGTTCACGCCCAGGGCCCTGCACTCGTCCAACGTCATGTTCTCAAAACCTTCAACACAGTCCGCGAATCCCAGTCCGATTGCCAGGTGGCAGGCAGCGTTCTCGTCGAACAGTGTGTTGTAGAACAGAAGTCCGCTATTGGAAATCGGCGAATCCTCGGGAACCAGGGCACATTCACCCAGATAGTGAGAGCCTTCGTCCATCTCTATCATCTTGGTTAGCATGTCGTTGTTCGTCTCGGCATGCCACTCGACTGCCTTTCCTTCCTTGAAGCGGATCCAGAACTTGTCTATCAGCTGACCCTGATAGCTCAGAGGCTTGGTAGCATAGACAATGCCCTCGGCTCTGCCTCTCTTGGGTGATGTGAAGCATTCCTCGCTCGGGATATTGGGATTGAAGTAGACTCCGTTGTGCAGCGATGTGTCCCCGCCACCGTTGAAGCGCGACTTCTCCATCAGACCTACGGTGAGATTCGTTCCGTTGGATGCCTTGTAGTGCAGCTCGTCGATCTTGAGGCTGTTAAGATACTTGCAGCGGCTGATCAGGTCCTTGTTGTGCTCGTCCCAGGCCTTGATCGGATCATCTGTGACACGGCTTGTGGAGAGGATGGCCTCCCAGAGCTTCTCAATTGCCTGATGCTTTGACAGCTCGGGGAAGAGCTTCTTCGCCCAGGCCTCGCCGGGAACTGCGGCGATGCACCACT
>JAFZUN010000278.1 GCA_017618315.1 Spirochaetales bacterium | reverse complement strand
TGATGAAATAGGTAATATGGAGCGGGATGCCAAACGGTATTCGGACAGAATTCTGGCTCTGCTGGACAGAACCGATATCCATGTATTCGGTGTTCTCCAGAAAATGGCGGATTCCGATCTTGCCATGGCAATAAGAGAACATCCGAACATTAGGATGATTGAGGTGAACGAGTCAAACAGGGAAGAGCTCATTCCCGTTGTCCTGGAGTTCTTGAAGGACCGGTTGGGATAATCTGAGGCAATAGAATGGATTACGTCTTTTCCATATTTATGTTCATTTTCTCGGCGGCTATCCTGCTTTATGCCGGACTAATGGTTCTGACTAAGGACTATAAGATGTTGCCTTTGCGCGTCAGGAAGGCGGTGAAACCCAAAGACAAGAAACAATATACTGCGAACCTGGCCAAAGCGGTTGCGCTTGTCGCGGCCGCACCGGCATTAAGCGGGGCAGTCGGTTTTTTGAATATTCCTGTAGCTGTAATTGTTCTGGTTGCTGGTCTTGTTGTTTCAATCTGGCTCGGAACGCGGATAATGAAGTCAAACACATGAAATAGGCGCAAGTGTATTTTCTTTTCCGCCATTAATCGGCATTATTTGTGTTGGGCATAACATGGAGCGGAAAAGAAAGAGTCTATATTACAAGATTGTCAGCGCAATACTACATCTGGTTGTCCCCAGGGCGGATACTGTTTATGAGGTTCCGCCCGGAGATGAGCCTGTTGTCTTTGTCAGCAACCACGCTTCTATCAATGGCCCTTTGATGATGACGTTCTACTTCAACCGCAAGTGCAGGATCTGGGCGATTTCCGAGGCCTTGGACAAGACACATACTAAAAGCTATGCATTTCATGATGTGCTTGTGGGTGAGGGCAGGCGCCACTTTTGGTTCTGGAAGTTCGTGGCAGGGATTGTCAAGGTTATGCTCCCGCCGATTCTGATTTATAACACAATAACTGTTTATAGAGATAAGCGCATTCTTGAGACTTTCCGCAATTCAACTGAGGCACTGAAGCAGGGTTACGATATTGTGGTTTTCGGTGAGTCCACAGAGCGGTATTCGGAGTATGTGAATGAGATCCAGCCCGGTTTTGTTGGTCTTGGCCGCATGTACTTCAGGCAGACCGGAAAGAGGCTGAAGTTCTATCCCGTCTATCTCAACAAGGAAAACAGGCTGATCTCAGTAGGAAATCCCATTGAATATGATCCTGATATGGATCCGGAAGAATTCAAAAGGACAGTTTGCACCTTCATCCGTGACGGGATTGACCGCCTTGGAAGAGACATGAAACCTCACAAGCCTGTCCCGTTCCTGCCTCAGAACTGGTATGACGCATATGGGGAACGCTTTGAGCACGATGTTGCAGGCTACTGGCATATGATAGACACGGATGAGAGGTTTTTCTGATTCCTGTATCTTGTTTTATTATTCTTTCACCGTATAGTACCCGTTCAACAGGTCCATGACATCGCTTGGACTTCCGCTTAGGATGATCCGTACTCCCGTTCCCATTGGCTCAGAAGCGAAATGAAGCTCTGTCTCCGGTTTCATGGAGGAGATTTTCTCACAGAAGAAGACAGATGCCTTCATGGCTTCCCCATATGCCAGGTCAATGACCGTGCACATCTTGTCGTGGTCCTTTGGCTTGGAGCCGAGAAAATCAAAGACAAGTGCGTTCTTTTTCGCATGAATCGATGGCTTCACGGCAGGATGCTGGATGAATGTCTCTATATGCTCCGGTGTGAATGACCATGCACCGTCTGTCTTATCTCCAGAGAGGAAGCCCATCGTTATATATGTCCTCAGTGTGCGTGTTGTTAGTCCTGTCATCATGGCAACATCGTTGATTGAATAAGTCTCTTTCATTTGCGTTTCTCCTTGTTACAACTGAATTCTACAAAAGTCCCGGACTGCCTTTCAATTTGAAAGTTCACGACTTTTTCAACCCTGATTCATGTGAAAAGCGTTAGAATAGAACTTGAAATATCACGCCAACGTGATATAATGATTATCAGGGGAAACAATGAATGCCTACGATAGCCCGTTTTTATGGAATTAAAATCAGTATCTTTCAGATGCAAAAAGAGCACAATCCTCCGCATCTACATGCTCTATATGGAGAATATGATGCTGAAATAGACATAAGGACAGGGCTGCAGATTCGTGGAAATCTACCTGGGACTGCATTATCGTTAGTCAAACAATGGATTGAAATCAATAAGGCTGAATTAATGGAGATGTGGGAGACTCAGCAGTTTAAGCAGCTTCCACCATTGGAGTGACATATGAATTATGTGTTTCATAAAGTGAAAAGCATTGGGATTCTGGCAGGCACAACTCTTATTGCACAGTTTGAGGATGGTGTCTGCAAGACCTATGATATGACTCAGTTGCTGGATACTCTTCCCGATTTCAGCAGATTGCTTTCTGACAAACAACTGTTTAAACGTGTTCATGTTGAAGGTTCTGGTTTTGGAATAGTCTGGAATGATGAATTTGATCTTTCCTGCAATGAATTATGGGATAACGGAAAACAGGTTAACACTCCATTCGATGATTTACTGGCATTAAGTGACGCAACAGAACTTTGGGGGCTGAATGAAAGCACTCTCAGAAAAGCTATCTCTTATGGAAAGCTCAGAGTG
>JAFZUN010000277.1 GCA_017618315.1 Spirochaetales bacterium | reverse complement strand
TCCTCAAGTCTCTTACCCGTCACATGGGTGTATATCTGCGTGGTCCCTATGCTCTCATGTCCGAGCAGGACCTGCACGACCCTGATATCCGAGTCATTGTCCAGCATGTGAGTCGCGAACGAATGCCTGAACACATGAGGTGTAAATTTTTTGGTGAGGCCAAGCCTCAACCTGTACTTGTCAAAAATACTGTGAACTGTTGAAAGCGGCAACTGATTTCCCTTCGCATTGATGAGAACAACACCGTCATCGCGCTTATTGTTCTTCTTAAGAACCTCAGAACGCTGCGGCAGATACTGCTCCAGCATGGCTACGGCACGCCTGGTCAGGAACACAAATCGCTGCTTGTTGCCCTTTCCTATCACGCTCACCCTTCTCTTCTCCATATCCATGTCCGGGATCCTCATGCCCACTATCTCACTGAGACGGCAGCCTGTGGAATAAAACAGGTTGAACATGGTCACCTCCATCAGCGAGGTGTAATCATCCGTGGGACTTGAGAGAATCTTCTCTATCTCCTCCTCTGCAAGGACAGTCGGAATCTTTCTGGTGTTCTTTGCGCTGGAAACCCTCTTGAACGGATCGGACTGCACCACTCCGTCCTCAAGAAGATGATGGAAGAATGTCCTGTTCCCGCTGAGAATCCTGTTTATGGTGGCATGGCTCAGATCCTCGTCATAGAGGCCTGAGGTGAACTCACGGGCATCCTCGTAGACCATTTCGGATACCGCAAGGTCATGGGAGGAGAGAAAGTCCTCAAGTCGGCTCAGGTCATGGGCATAGGAGACGACGGTCTTCTCGGAATATCCCTGGACATCCCTGAGATATGTCAGAAAGGCATCGATATATGCCCTGTTCTGTGTCTGTTTGACGTTTTCACCCATAACAGCATTATCGTATCATGAAACCGCTTTCTTTACCATGTATTCACAGTCTCCGAATCTGACATTGGAAGCTGATACGCAGCCCGCGGCCTCCACAACCATGCTGGCATGCTGAAGGCCCTCAACCTCCGTGATAGAGCCGATGACCTTCACACCGTCACTGAAGAGAGCTGTGGTTCCAGCCTGAACGAACCTGTCACCCACTCCCTGGCTTCCGACATAGACATCCTTGCCCATCTGCATTGCGAACTCGCAGGTGCTCAACGTCCCGGACTTACCCGGAGCCTGCACCGCCACAACAAACGACCCGTAAGCGGCAATTATTATGTTACGTGACAGGAAATTAGACTTGTAGGAAGGTGTCTGAGGCGCGAACCTTGAGATCACACATCTGCCGCTGTCCACAATCCTTCTTCTCATCTCCATCGTCAGGCACGGATACTCAACATCATGTCCGCAGGCAAGAACCCCGATGCATGGACCATGTCCTTTGAGCGCACCCGTCATACCTGCCTGATCAATACCCTCTGCAAAGCCAGATATCACGGAGAGCCCGTTCTCCGTTGCCTCCATGCCCATCCTGAAAGCCTGCTGTAATGCTGCATAAGTGGCATGTCTTGTTCCGACAACAGCCGCACACGGCAATGACATGTCAGGCTTTGTGCCAGTGCAGAAGAGCATGTACGGCAGATGAGCTCTAAGAGGATTGAATGACGGATACTCCTTATCACCATACCAGATGATTGAATTATCCGGGCTTCTGGAAAGCCAGTGCAGCACATCACGCGTCTCTCGGATATAAGGATTGAACCTCTCATCCACATGTGGGATATCCTCAAGGTTCTGACCGTCGCATACAAGACGGTGCCTTGCAGCTAGACTCAGTTGCTCGTTGAATCCGATTGCCAGTCTTCTCTCAATCTCAATACAGTCAATATTCATGGGAAACTCCTTTATGCTTCCCTATACGAGAAAACTGCCGAAAATATTTCAGGTTTTGAGAAAAAAGTTTGGTTTTTTTCTGTTGTTGGTCGAAAAATCAGTCTTTTTCGTCCGGATGAGCCTTCTCAAAGGCCTTGAAGAGGTCATCGGTGTTCACATGCGTGTAAATCTCAGTGGTCCTGATATCGCTGTGACCCAGAAGCTCCTGGACAGACCTCAGGTCCGCCCCGTTCTGAAGAAGATGCGTGGCAAAGCTGTGGCGTAAGGTATGCACCTCGGAGTCCACGCCTGCAAGATCGCAATACTTCTTCAGCCTGTACCAGATCTCCTGGCGTGTAATGGCCTTTCGTTCCTGACTTATGAAAAGGAAAGCACATTTAGTCTTACCAAGAATTCGGGGTCTGACACTTGAGATATAGGTCTCAAGATATGAAGCGGCCACATCCCCCACGGGAATCATCCTTTCCTTGGAGCCTTTTCCCAGAACAACTATCTTCTTCTCCGTGCTGTAATAACGGTTCACCTTAAGCGATGCGCATTCACTGACTCTGAGCCCGCATGAGTATATGAGCTCAAGCATTGTCCTGTCCCTGTATCCCAGGTCCGTGCCTGTGTCTATTACATCAAGTATCTTCTGAACGGCATTGTAGTCTATTGCAGCCGGAAGCCTCTTGGGCTCCCTGTTTTGTGGAAGCAGCTCTGTAGGATCATCATCCCTGATTCTCTCCTCTTGAATATAAGAGAAGAAGGATCTGAGTATGGTGATGACCCTGGACATGGTCTTGGGAGAAAGAGACTCCTGCTCACCTGAGACGTTGTGGGACCTCCAGACCAGATATTCCTTCAGTCCTGCAGTCCCTATAGTGCTGTAATCAAGGCAGTTGTCCTCCAGATAAGAAAGAAAGCATGCGATCTCGCGCCCGTACACGTCACGTGTGGCACTTGATGCATGCTTTTCTATCAGAAGACTCTGCTTGTATTCCTCAAGA
The DNA here is from genome assembly GCA_017618315.1 of Spirochaetales bacterium. Classification (GTDB taxonomy): domain Bacteria; phylum Spirochaetota; class Spirochaetia; order Sphaerochaetales; family Sphaerochaetaceae; genus UBA9732. The sequence continues at coordinate 501 of JAFZUN010000277.1, read as the reverse complement.
ATCACTTGTTGTCCTCATCATTTCTCTGATACCTGAGAATTGAAGGGATTGAGTAATCTGTAGGATTGGCGTTCGGAGCCTGCCTGCGTCCAAGCTGGGACTGGAGATCCTGCCATCTGTTGATGGAGATGACCTCATCAGGCTTCTTGGACTGCTCTTTAGGAGCATTCTGCTGAGCAGCTGCACCTGAAGATGCTGCCTGAGCCCTGTTCTCGGAGTTGTTGATGAACTGGTCGAACCTCGGCTGCTTCTTCTCGTACTGCGGCATGTCAACGGACACGCTCTCGCGCTCGAATCCTGTTGCAACGACAGTGACCTTGACCTTGTCACCGAGATCCGGGTTGTATGCCTGACCGGCAATGATGAGGGCCTCTGGATCACAGTTCTCAGTGATCATCTCAACGACATCCTGATACTCCTGCAGTGTCAGGCCGTCGCTTGCAGTGAGGTTGACCAGCACGCTCTTGGCTCCGTCAATCTTGGCGTTCTCAAGCAGCGGAT
>JAFZUN010000037.1 GCA_017618315.1 Spirochaetales bacterium | reverse complement strand
TGTATGCCTCAAAGACCTGTTCACGCGTCATGCCGTACTTTGAGTCAGCCTGATTTCCCATGATGGAACTTGTGGCATTCTTGCCGTCAATCTCAAACTTGCCCGGATTGTATCTGATGCAGACTGTGTCAGGGATTCCTGCGGCCTTCTCCAAGACATCTATTTGTGTGATGTCATCCAGGTTGACTATAGCACCAAGGCTCACGGCCTTGCGGTAGGCATCGTCCGGTGTCTCATTGGACGTCAATATTATCTTTCTGCCGGAAAGACCGCATGAGCCGCTGATAGTCAGCTCGGAGATTGATGCGCAGTCCGTTCCGCATCCGAGAGATGCAAGAAGACGTATGATGGCAGGTGTAGGTGCAGCTTTCACGGCAAAACATTCCGTGAAGCCCTTGTTCCATGAGAATGCCTTCTGCACGTCTGAGACGGTCTTTCGGATTCCCGCCTCATCGTAGACATAGATGGGCGTTCCGAATCTGTCACGCCATACTTTTGCCTGTTGTAAGGAAAATGGTACTATCTTCTGCAATTCGAACTCCGGCGTCAAAGATTTCTGAGACCACTCTCAAGAGCTGTCTTGGAATTGGTTTTCTCGTCACGCTCCTTAATTATACGCGCCGGGCAGCCAGCGACAACCATGTTGTCCGGAACATCGTCAATCACAACGGCACCTGCTGCCACGACACAGTTCTTGCCCACCTGGACTCCCTCAATAACAACTGCGTTGGCTCCTACAAGTGTCCCGTCGCCTATTCTCACCGGCTCTGCGCTGGCTGGCTCAATGACACCGGCAAGCACAGCACCTGCTCCGATATGGCAGTTCTTTCCCACAGTTGCACGTCCGCCAAGGACAGCACCCATGTCAATCATGGAACCCTCGCCTACAACAGCACCGATATTGATGATTGCACCCATCATGATCACTGCCCTGTCGCCTATCTCCACCTGCTCACGGATGATGGCACCAGGCTCGATGCGTGCATTGATGTTCTTCTTATCCAGCATGGGAATGGCTGAGTTGCGGGCATCGTTTTCTATGACAATGTCCTCTATCCTGTCCTTGTTCAGCTCAAGAATCGGGCCAAGCTCCTTCCAGTCTCCGAACACAATCTTGTCAGTTGCTCCGAAAACCTTGGCGTTGCCGTAGTTGACCGGGGCCTTTTCCTTGACATAGAGCTTGACCGGAGTCTTTTTCTCAGCTGTGGCAATATAGTTTATGATTTCCTGTGCGTTCATCTGATCATATCCTTCATGTTGTAGAGACCCGGTTTCTTACCAATAAGGAAAGCGGCTGCCCTGAGCGCGCCCTCTCCGAACAGTGCCCTTGAATGAGCCTCATGCTTGAGAGTGATGGTCTCTGTGCCTGTGGAGATCAAAATCTCATGGATTCCCACAATGTTTCCCATCCTGAGCGAATGGATTCCGATCTCCTCTTTTGTCCTCTTTCCGTTATCAGGACGGCCGATGTTATACACGCTCTCAGGTCTTGCCTCCTTGATGGAGTTTGCAAGTAGAAGAGCCGTGCCGCTTGGAACATCAATCTTGCGGTTATGATGTGTCTCGACAATCTCGATATCTGCAGTCGGGAACGCGGCAGCCGCGCTCTTTGCAAGATCTGCAAGAACAGCCACACCCACACTCATGTTTGCGCTGAAGAAGACAGGAATCTTCTTTGCTGCATCCTCAATGAGCTTTTTCTCCTCTGCTGTGTGTCCTGTCGTGGCCACAACAACTGGAAGTTTCTTTGATATGCAGTAATCCAGAAGCTCCTTGACTGCACCGTGGAATGAGAAGTCCACAACAACATCAGAAACCACATTGCATGTGGCAAAGCTCTTGAAGTTGTTGTTCTCCTCTATCTGGACATCAGGACTGACACCACCTGCTAGTGTTGCACCCGCAAATCCGCTTTCAGCCAATGAGGCTATGATCTGCCCCATATGACCTGTAATGCCATGAACAAGTACTCTCATCCTAACTCCGGGAATCAGCCGATAAGGCCGTGATAACGCATGAGCTGCAGGAGGTGTGCCTCATGCTCGCTCTCCATCTCAGTAAGCGGCAGCCTGAGGATGTTCTTTCCGAATCCCATTGCAGAGACAGCAGCCTTGGCGGGAATTGGGTTGACCTCGCAGAAGAGCGCATTGATCAGAGGAATGAGGTCCATCTGCATCTTTGCAGCTTCCTTGACGTTGCCGTTGAAGTAATTATGGCACATGTCACTTGTCTCCTTGGGCATGATGTTGGAAAGCACTGAGATGACTCCCTGACCGCCGACAGAGAGAATCGGAACAATCTGGTCATCGTTTCCGCTGTAGATGTCAAGCCTGTCACCTACAAGGGCAGCGGTCTCCACTATCTTGGAGATATTGCCGTTGGCCTCTTTGATGGCCACAATCCTGTCATGGCGTGCAAGCTCAACATATGTCCTGGGCTCGATATTGACACCGGTCCTTGAGGGAACGTTGTAGAGGATGATGGGCTTGTCAGTCTCATCTGCGATCTGTGTATACATCTTCACAAGGCCGTTCTGGGTTGCCTTGTTGTAGTAAGGAGTGACAATCAGAAGTCCGTCAGCACCGACTTTGCATGCGTACTGAGAAAGCTCGATTGCATAAGGGGTCTCGTTTGAGCCTGTACCGGCGATTACAGGAACCCTGTGGTTTACCCTTTCCACCGCATACTTTATCACAG
>JAFZUN010000276.1 GCA_017618315.1 Spirochaetales bacterium | reverse complement strand
GAAGGCGTGATCTGGAAGCAGCTTCTAGGCTTTTTCTTCCCTATCCTCCTGGGAACTCTGTTTCAGACTCTATACAACACAGCCGATGCGATAATTGTCGGAAACATCCTCGGAAAAGAGGCCCTTGCCGCAGTCGGAGGAGGAACATCAACCACAATAAACCTGGTGATCGGATTCTTCACGGGTCTGGCATCCGGAGCTACAGTTATTATTTCCCAGCACTATGGAGCTCAAAACGAGCAGATGGTGCATGACTCGATCCACAACGCATGGGCTATAGGTCTCTGGGGCGGAATCATGATCTCCGTCATAGGCTATTTTACCAGTGTCCCCCTTCTGAGGCTTACAAACACACCCGAGCAGATAATGGGTCTTGCATGCGAGTACATGCATATCTTCTTCGCAGGAGGCTTCATTGTAGTCATGTACAACATCGGGGCAGGAATTTTCAGGGCATTCGGTGACAGCAGACGTCCGCTTTACTTTCTCATTGCAGGATGCATCACCAACATATTCCTTGACATAATGCTTGTCGGTGTATTCAGGATGGGTGTTGCCGGAGCCGCAATAGCCACCGTGCTCTCCCAGCTGATGTCACTTTTGCTTGTCATGATCAGCCTTTCAAGACGCAAGGACTGCTGCAAACTGATTCTCAGGGACATACGCTTCCATGGTCCGTTGCTTAAGCGAACACTTTTAATCGGTCTTCCGTCCGGCCTGCAGTCTGTGCTGTACACAGTCTCCAACCTGATGATTGTCACCGGCATTAACGGATTCGGCACCGATACTGTGGCAGCCTGGGCGGCATACTCAAAGCTGGATACCCTCTACTGGATGATCTGCGGTGCAATCGGAGTGGCCGCAACCACGTTTGTGGGTCAGAATTACGGGGCCGGATACATAGACAGGGCAAAGAAAGGTGTTAAAGACAGTTTTGTCATTGCATTCATAGCCACATTCATAATAGAGGCTCTGATGATCCTCTTCTCCAGACCCGCCTATCACCTGTTCGTGAATGACCCGGATGTGATTGACATAGGTGTGAGGATGATAAACATAATCACCCCGTTCTACTTCACATACCTGTTCGTGGAGATTCTCTCCGGCGCCATCAGGGGAACAGGTAAAACCCTCATACCCACAATCATCACCGTATTCGGGATTGTCGGAATCAGAACCATCTGGCTGATTGTAGTTCCAAGGTTCTACAACACCATCGGAGCCATAGTCTTCTGCTATCCTGTGACATGGGTCATATGCGCAGTTGCGTTTGTGATATACTACAAAGTCGGTAAGATCTACACCAAGGAGAGCGAATGAACCCCATCCTTCCCACAGAGGAAGCCAGGACAGAATGCCTGAAACTGATAGAAGAGCTTGACTCAAATCCGCTCGGACATGCCCTCATGGCTCCGGGCCACGGCAGGATGTTCGGTGTTCTTGTCTGCACTGACGGAACAGTTCTCAGAGCATTCTCCGGGGAACTTGAGGGAGAGCTAATGGTGGAAGGCTTTGTTACGCCTCTCTTTGATGTTGCAAGCTACCGAGCAATTCTCTACAAGTACGACAGACTTATAAAGAGCTCACAGGATCACAGAAACCTCTCAAGAAAGTGCTGGGAGGAACTGAAAGAACTATACCGTCTTACATGCTTTGATGGCTCAGTTTTAAAATTAACCTCTGTTTTACCTAACTCTCCATCGGGAACAGGCGATTGTTGCGCCCCAAGACTCCTCAGTCATGCTTATTCTCTGGGTAAGAAGCCATCTTCATTATGTGAGTTCTTCTACGGAAGTGGCACAATGGAGCACAAGAGCTTTCAGAACCCCTGTGACTCCCGATGCAGGCCTCTTCTTCCGTTCATCATTGGGCTTGATATCATCTATCAGGATAAAGACATCGTGGTGGTCAATAAGCCATCTGGAATGCTCAGCATTGAGGGCAAGGGGCCGGATAAGCAGGACTGCATTGCATCCAGAGTGAGGTCTTTCTTCCCCTGTTGCATCAGTCAGCCTTGTATCCACCGCCTTGACCAGGCAACAAGCGGCCTGATGGTCCTTGGTCTGACAAAAGATGCACATGACAGACTCTCACTTGATTTTGAAAACAGGCAGGTTCACAAGGAATATGAGGCTCTTGTCGACGGTCTTATTCTTGAGAAAAGCGGCACAGTTGATCTTCCCATACGCCTTGATGTGGAGAACAGGCCCCATCAGATTGTTGATCTCAAGCAGGGCAAGAATGCGGTTACTGACTGGATCCGCCTGAGCATAGAGAACATGTATGGCCATAAGGTCACAAGACTCCGCCTGATTCCTAAGACAGGCAGGACACATCAGCTCAGGGTTCACTGTGCATCAGGACTCGGACATCCTATTCTTGGTGATACATTATATGGCAGCGGACAAAAAGAAGAGGCCCCTCGCCTGATGCTTCAGGCAAGAAGCCTCTCATTCAACCACCCCATCTCAGGTAAGCTCATGAGCTTTGAGCTTGATGCGGATTTCTGAATACTATATTCAAAGCTTTACTTCCCACCAGAGGTTTCCGTCTTCCTTGAGAAAGCTGAATCCACATTTCTTCAGCACATTCTGAGACTTGGTGTTCCCTGGTAAGGTGTCTGCAAGAACACTCTT
>JAFZUN010000275.1 GCA_017618315.1 Spirochaetales bacterium | reverse complement strand
GGCAATTCGGAAGATGCTGATGGCCTAAAATCCGGGGTAGGCAAGCATGATCTCGGTCTTGTCCCTTGCCGCGGGATCCCCGTCGTAGGCTGCCTGGATGTCGGTCTCAAGAATGTCCCTGATTCCGTCCAGGGATTCCAGGATTGTCATGGTCACTGACTCTGTGTCCGCATCAGGCTTAACCCATGGAATCAGCTCTTTGAGGATCTGCTCCGCCTCTATGCTGCTCTCCATGACTGTGGTGGCTGTACACGGGCACTCCTCAAAGATCTCAGGATACATGATGCTCCTGAGGCGTCTGAGAAGAATCACGGTCTGGTCTTTGAGACCTGAGTAGCCTATGTATTTTCCGTTAGCTGGTGTGTCCATCTGCCATCTCCGTCAAATTGGATTGCATATGGAGGGACTTGCAAAACTCCCTTCATGAATCCTGAAACGCCTTTCCGGCTGGAATGAGCATTTCCGTCAACTTCATAATACACACAGTATTATTCAGTTGCCACAAATGCATTCCATCTCGGAAATCCATTTCCAGTCTTCACAAAGCATAGTTTTGAAAGTCCCTCTTTGTGGATTTTATAGGCATGAAGGGACTTTGTAAATACAATGGCGGCTATTGCCGAATACCGATATAAAGGATATCTTTCTATTGGCATTCCAGTCGGAATGAATCATCAGGAGAACAACATGCCCAGCGAGACAGAGATTCAGGAAATCAATATCCATAACAGGATGTCATTCATTGACCGCAAGATCCTCATAATGAGCGGAAAGGGCGGGGTAGGAAAGAGTACCGTCACCGTCAATCTTGCAAATGCGCTTTTGCAGATGGGGCACACTGTAGGTGTCCTTGATACGGATATACATGGTCCGAATATCGCCAAGATGTTCGGTTGCGAGGGTGCAATCCTCCAATCAAGCGAGTCTGGCACAAGCATGATCCCTGTCAGTCCGAGGGACGGATTGAAGATTGTCAGCCTAAGTTTTGCACTAAGTGACCCGGATCAGGCCATCATTTTCCGTGGACCCATGAAGCTCAGCGTGATCAAGCAGTTTCTGGCTGATGTCGAGTGGGGCACACTTGATTACCTTCTGATTGACTCACCTCCGGGAACCGGTGACGAGCAGCTTGCAGTCTGCCAGAGTGTCCCCGATCTGACCGGAGCCATTGTCGTGACCACTCCTCAGCAGGTGGCCGTCCTTGATGCCAGAAAGAGCCTCAACTTCGCAAGACAGCTGGATGTCGAGATTCTGGGTCTTGTGGAGAACATGAGCTATCTCATCTGCCCGGACTGCGGAAAGCACATTCCTGTTTTCGGAACAGACGGCGGAAAGGATCTCTGTGCTGAGCAGAACATCCCGTTCCTGGGTGGAATTCCCATGGAGCTGGGACTTCAGCAGGATGAGGACCTTGGCGTGAACTGGATGGAAAAGAATCCGGAAAGTGAGAGTGCAAAGGCATTCAAGGCAATTGCGGATCACATTCACAGTACGGTCAAGTTCAAACATTCACCATATGTGCCGAAGTTTGACTCATGCTCGCCGTCCTCATGCGCCACATGCACGGCAAACTGCTCGTCCAGACAGTCTTGAGGAATCAGGGGAATAAGGAGAAGAGGTCTTTCTTTTTGACTTCTTTCTCGATTCTCACAATGTGATAGAGCCTTGAGCCGAAGTCTCCCAGAACCCTCACGTCCTGTGCGAAACCTGTGCCGCTGAACTGCGGGTTGAGCCTTATTCCGCTGTATGCAAGGACATCGCCTGACACTATGCAATGCTCATCGCTGCTGCTGAGCATGACGTTGTCGTCAATGACCTTCTTCAGATGGCTGTCTGCCTTGAGCATGACGGGGCTGACCATGTTGATCAGGCTTCCGAAATCACTGATCGGGACTTTCTGTATCCTTGCAGTGAACTCATAATCAAATTCGGCTCTTGCATATGGTATTCTCAGGACCTCGGGCCCTATGTTGCTCTGATTCAAAGTCTGGAAGTCAAGTACAATCATCTCACTGAAATCGGTGTTGGCAACCATCCATCTTGTGCGGTTGGAGCCTTCTTCCGAGAGCCTGAAGAAACGGCCGTACTGTAATAGTGACCTGTAACGCTTATAGAATGCTATCTGGTCCTTCAGCGCCAGCTTCTGCTGGGAGTTGAGCGCTCCCAAATCCATCTCATAGCCCAGGATACCGAACGCAGCCACGTTGAAGCGTGACTCGATATCTGTCTTTCTCAGTGTCTGATGGTTGGGAGAGGCTGACACATGTGCGCCCATAGTGCTGACCGGGTAGGCATAAGATGTGCCGCCCTGGATTGTTGTTCTGCTGCAGGCATCAGAGTTGTCGCTTGTCCATATCTGGGGCATGAAGCACAGGACTCCCAGATCAAATCTGTTTCCACCTGACGCGCAGCCTTCGAACAGAATCTTGGGGAATGCGTTGACCAGGCGTGAGAACACCTCATAAAGACCCATGACATATCTGTGGCCGAACTCTCCCATCCTGATGCCTGATGCGCTATAAAGGTCGCTGAATATCCTGTTCATGTCCCATTTGACATAATCGGCCTTTGAGATCTGGAACACCTCGGTCATTGTCTTGACCAGGTAGTCCCTTACTTCTTTCCTTGTGAGGTCTAGGATGAACTGGTTCCTTCCCACAGAAGGGTCTCTTCCGGGAATCATGACCGCCCAGTCAGGGTGGCTGTCAAATAGAAGGCTTCTTCTGCTTATCATCTCAGGCTCGACCCAGATTCCGAACATCATGTCCATGGCATGGATCTTGTTAGACAGCCTTGTGATTCCTCCCGTGAGCTTTTTGGTGTTCACATACCAGTCACCAAGACTTGTGGTGTCATCGTTTCTCTGTCCGAACCAGCCGTCATCAAGGACAAAGAGCTCCACGCCCAGGTCCTTCGCTGCTTTTGCAAGCTCCAGGATCCTGCCTTCTGAGAAGTTGAAATAAGTGGCTTCCCAGTTGTTGCAAAGAACAGGGCGCTCACGGTACTTCCATGCGCCTCTGACAATGTGGCCGTTGACAAAGGCATGCAGGTTGTTGCTTGCTCCGTTGCTTCCGAACTGTGAATATGTGGCAACTGCCTCTGGGGTTATGAACTCCTTGCCTGGCTCAAGCGTCCAGGCAAAATTCTGCGGATTGATTCCACTCTGGAACCTTGCGAGTCCGAACGGGCTTTTTTCTATAATCTCACGGTGGTTGCCTGAATAGATGAGGTTGAAAGCATAACATTCACCGGATTTGTATGTGCAGTCAGGTCTCTCAAGGAACACCGCAGGGTTGTGGAAGGCGCTTGAGACCCCGCAGTTGGATCCTATCTCAATGATTCCCTCCTCAAGGTGTCTTCTTGTGACATTGCGCTCACGCGCCCAGGCTCCGTCAAAGGTGACAACGTTCCAGTCTGCATCCGGCAGATCCAGCTGTAGGCTGGCAAGATTGCGGATGATGATGTTCTCCTTCATCCCGTTGGTGAGGATGCAGGATCTGACAAGGGTGTCGCTTTCCTTGAACATAGTGTAGTTGAGCTGAAGGACAATCGGCAGCTTCTTGTCTGCCATCTGGATCTGAAGGGTGGTGGCTTCTTCTGGAAAATTGACATATGACTGTGCGATCAGACCTGGGAACTTGGGTTTCCCGTCCACGAATCTGTGTGCCTTGTAGACGAAATCCATGGTTGTCATACCGTTTGAGTATTCAATCTGAACGGCAGGTGTTCGGAAGTCTCCCTTTCCCGGAGTACTTGTCTCAAGGCATGTGGTGTCCAGGAAGACTAGGGGTCTTCTCTCGGAGTAGGCGACTCCTGTGCCTATTCCGATGACACGCTTGATCAAAAGCGCGTCCAAGTCTGAGTCCGAGCGGAGCTTCCTGCCGTAATAAAGGTTCTCAAGATGTCCCGTCTCATTGACTCTGACGATGTATGAGGTTCTTCGGCTGTCCAGCCTGATGATTCCGCTCTGCTCTGTGGCCTTTGTCATCTGATCCTCCGAATCCGTTTGCCTGTGATTCATTGTCCTTCAAAAACGGGGCAATGGCAAGTGAGAATGACATAGTACTTGCATTCTGACATGTTTTTTGTTAAATTAGGTATGCACTGAACAAGTGTAATGGTGCTTTACCCAAGTGGTCTAAGGGGGCGGTCTGCAAAACCGTTGTTCACCGGTTCAAATCCGGTAGGCACCTAAACACGAGAGCGGAATCCAACGGGTTCCGCTCTTTGTGTTTATGGCCTGTTTTCGGATTTGAAGCTTGGCGGTAGGAGGACAACCCGGTAGGGTCTTGTCCGAAGCCAAGCCGGCCCGGAAGCCGGACATCCGGTAGGCGGAGGGCAAATCCGGTAGGCACCTAACAAACAACTCCTTGCATTGCGGGGAGTTGTTCTTGTTTATAGGGTACTCCATATCCTTTTGGACCGTATCCGTGTTCATAATTTGTTACCAAAAACGTTACCATTTTAAAGGTTCTTGCCCGAAAATGTTGGGATCTGGGAATGATCACGGATGCCACGACAGGCGGACATTGCCGGATGTTTACTTTTTGCCGGTTTTCAAAGGAAAAAAGATAACATCGTATACTTTTCAGCTGGATTCGAAGCATTTAAGTATACAAGTCAAAGATTCGAGGCCTTTACGATGACAGTGTAAACCTTTAAAGATGTATTGAACATTATTCGTAAAGGCAAACGAAGTGTTCGACAATCTGTGAACTTCTTTCTCTTCGTCCTAGGGGCATCGGGCTGGGATGTGGTGTAATAATCGGAAGAAAAAGTGGGATAAAAGTGGAACAATAAAAAAAGAAAAGTGGAATAAAAGTGGAATAATAATTGACAGTCTGTTTGATGCAGGGATAGAATTGAGACTGTGAGGTGAATTCATGAAACTTGAGAATTGTTATGAATCTGAAACACAGGAATTCAAGACTTCGTTGTCGGAACTGGATAAGGGAATCCTGAGTCTTGCGGCAATGCTCAACAAAAACGGGAAGGGTAAAATATACTTTGGGGTGGCAAATGACGGAACAATTCTAGGCCTTGATGGAATGCTCGGTCAGGAAACGATAAAGAAAATCGGCACAAGGGTTGCTGAGCAGATCAGGCCTGCTATCATTCCGTCCATTCATATGGATGTTCATGAAGACCGGGTAGTGGTTGTGCTTGAAGCAGAAGGTTTCAATAAGCCTTATTCTGCTTCAGGAGAATACCGGATAAGGGTAGGATCTGAAAACAAGAAGATTGATCCTTCGGTAATCAGTGAGATGGTCTTGTCCAATTCAATTGCCCAGATGGAGAATCTTGAGTCGTTTAATCAGACCCTTACATTTGAGCAACTGAAGGGGTTGTATGTCAGTCATGGATTGACGGTGAATCTGAAGACCTTCAATTCCAACATGGGACTTCTTACAAAAAGAGGGACGTTCAATTATCTTGCAGAAATACTGTCAGATGAGAACAACTGCTCGATTAAGGTTGTTCGTTTCAAGGGTCTGGATAAACAGGAGATGGTTTCCCGAAATGAATTCGGATACAGATGCCTTCTGATATCAATGAAGGCAGCATATGACTATGTTGCATCGCTCAATGAAGTCAGGGTTGACTTGGATGCCGGAATGGAGAGAAAGGAACAATCTCTGTTTGACATGAAATGCTTTGATGAGGCGTGGACCAATGCGTGCCTTCATAACAAGTGGATAAAGAATGTTCCTCCGGCAATCTACGTTTTCGATAATAGGATAGAGATAGTATCTACAGGTGGTCTTCCGTATGATTTCTCGAAAGAAGATTTTTACTCAGGTATATCTAGGCCGGTCAATATAGGGCTTCAGAAAATAATGGGCCAACTTGGTCTGATTGAGCAGACAGGGCATGGTATTCCGAAGATCGTTTCCGTTTATGGCCCGGATGTTTTCGAGATAACCGACAACAATATTACAGTCAGGATTCCGTTTGCTTTTGAGCCTTCCTTCCGTCAAATCAGTTACAATGGGTTGTCTCAATCTCAGAAGCGGTTGCTATCGATAATCAGGAGTAATCCGACTGCAAAGATTGCCGACTTGTGCGAGTTGACCGGTTTGGGACAATCAAGAGTGTCTGCTATTATTGCCGAACTGAAATCCATCGGAAGACTGAAAAGAGTAGGCCGGACAAAAGGCGGATACTGGGAAGTGGTTGAATAACTGCGAGTTTTACCTACACCCGAAGGTGCCTGCTGGAGATGGAGTAGAAGGTCCAGACGTTGGAATGCGAGGAAGTTTACCACGGAAAACGCAAACTCTATTTGCGAATTTTGCCCAAATACGCAAATTGAATTTGCGAATTTTGGACTTTTTTTGGATTATACCTGTTCAGAAGCCGGACATCCGGTAGGCACTTGGATTTGAACTGCTACCCTGAACGTGTTATTATCCAATTAGCTAAATAGGAGTAACCACATGGAAGAGAACACTAATGAGAGAAGTCAGAAAATAGTCAGCAAAACCGTAAAGACAGGTATTTCCTTCGGAAGCGCATTGGCAATGGTAATCAGCTACTCAGCGTGGCATTCCATCGGATGGGCAATTCTGCACGGGATTTTCAGCTGGTTTTACGTGATCTATTACATCATCCGCTACTGATTATCAGAGAAGGTCCAGCATCTGCTGGGGGTTCTCTGCGGCCTTGACGCCTCCCAGGGCCTTGATCACAATACCGTTCTCATCAATGAGGTATGTGGTGCGCACCACGCCCATGGTGATTTTGCCGTAGTTCTTCTTCTCCTGCCACACACCATAGGCCTTTATCACGGCAAGATCGGGGTCAGAAAGAATGGTGAAGCCCAGATTGTAGTTCTGCTCGAACTTCTTGTGTGATGCCACGGAGTCCTTGCTGACACCCAGGATAACCGCACCTTTCTCCCTGAACTGCGGGTTTCGCTCGCTGAAGCCGCAGGCTTGCTTTGTACATCCGGATGTGTTGTCCTTTGGGTAGAAATACAATATCACCTTCTTTCCAATGTAATCAGAGAGCTTGTGTGTCTGTCCGTTCTGGTCAGGCAGTTCAAAATCCGGTGCTTTGGTTCCGATTTCCAGCATGTTCAACCTCCTGTGATGGTTCAGAACAACGGGGCAAACAGCTTGAGGATTGTCCCGAATATCTTATATGACTTCTTCTCTTTCTTTATTGTCTCCGATGTCACCTCGCGGCACTTCTCAAGTGTGGCGTGGAAGTCGGCATCGATCTCCTTGATGCATGATGTCCTGTACATGTATGTGGCGCATTCGAAGTGGTGGTAGAGGCTGCGGTAGTCGAAGTTGATGGTGCCCACGACGGCTTTCTCATCATCGGACACGACGACTTTGGCGTGCACGAAGCCCGGTGTGTACTCATAGATTTTGACTCCGGATTCGACAAGGGACCTGTAGTGTGCCTTGGCAAGCGAGTAGGCGGTTTTCTTGTCGGGGATACCCGGGAGGATGAGACTGACATCCACGCCTCGCTCTGCTGCGTATTTCAGGGCGGTCTCAAGCTCGCCGTCTAGAATCAGGTATGGGGTCATGATATGCACGTAGCGGTTTGCGCGGTAGAGGATGTCTGTGTAGACGCTCTCACCGACCTTATATCTGTCAAGCGGGCAGTCGCCATAGGGTATGACAAAGCCTTCTGATTCCACTGGATCCGCCTGGATCAGGGCCTCCTTGAAGTCCGGCTCTTTCTCGTAGATGTTCCACATCTGGAGGAACATGAGCGTGAAGCTCTGCACCGCGGGGCCTTTTATCATGACTGCGGTGTCCTTCCAGTGGCCGAAGCGAACGATGCGGTTGATGTATTCGTCGGCAAGGTTTACGCCTCCGTTGAATGCCACCTTTCCGTCTATGACCAGGATCTTACGGTGATCCCTGTAGTTGTAGTGCGTGGAGACCATGGGTGTTAGGGGCGAGAACGGGCGTGATTTTATGCCCACCTTGCCAAGAAGCTCTGAATATTTGGCGGGGAGTGTAGAGATCTCGCAAAGTCCGTCGTACATCACACGGACATCGACTCCTTCCTTTGCCTTTCGGGCAAGGATCTCAAGGATGGCTCCCCACATCTCGCCTTCCTCTATGATGAAGTACTCCATGAAGATGAATTTCTCTGCCTTCTCAAGTTCCTCAATCATGGCCTCAAACTTGTATTCGCCTAGAGAGAAGAATTTTACGGATGTGTTTCTGTAAACGGGGAAGCGGTTTGTGCGGTTTATGTAGCAGTCAAGGGCTGCAGTGCAGGATTTGTCGTTCTTGAGCGCCTTCAGCGTGTCGGGATCCTGGGTTATGAGGTCTTTGCTCTCATCTATCAGTTTTTCTATGCGTCTTGTGACCTCGCGGTGGCCTACATTGATCTTGGTGTATGCCAGGAATATGGCACCGGGAATTGGTGCGACTGCCACAATCAGAAGCCATGTCAGCTTTGCTGAGCTGTCCATCTGGCTGTTGAAGATATAGAAGATCATGGCAAACGTGAACAGTACCTCAAAGACCGCGAAGAACGGGACAGAGTTTTCAAGAAACTGGTATAAGCCTATGAAAATCGCAACCTGCAGAAGGATCAACAGCCCTATGATGAAGATTCTGCTGAACAGGATATGGATGAGGCCTTTCTGTTTCGGTGGTGCCAGACGCATATCAGATTACCTCCTCAAGAATCTTCACGAAGCTCTCAAGTCCTTTTTTGTCTTCTTCGGTGAAACGGTCAAAAACGGGGCTGTCAATGTCAAGGACACCAAAGACCTCTCCGTTTCGGTGCATGGGGATGACTATCTCGGAATTGCTTGCGCTGTCACATGCGATGTGGCCGTGGAACTTGTGGACATCCGGCACCAGCTGGGTGCTGTCAGTGGCTGCAGCGGTTCCGCATACCCCTTTTCCCATCTGGATGATTGTGCATGCCACCTTGCCCTGGAAAGGCCCAAGGACAAGCTGATTGTCCTTAATTGTATAAAATCCAACCCAATTGATGTCTCTGAGGCTACTGTTCAGCAGTGCTGAGGCATTTGCAAGATTTGTCATTGTGTACGGAATGCCTTCTGTTATTGATGCCAGCATTGCGTTCAATTCGTCGTAGTCAGTCTTTCCCATATGCTTATGTTATAGTAGAATTGCAGGGATGAAAAAGACTTTTTTCACTGAACTTGCATATGTTCTGGGTCTTGTTTTCGTGGCTCTCGGGGTGGCTTTCATGGAGAAACCTGATTTCGGTGTGTCCATGGTGGTGGCTCCAGCATACATTCTGCACCTGAAGATTTCGGAGACATACAGTTTCTTCACTTTCGGTATGGCGGAATACACGCTTCAGGCTGTCCTTCTGATTGTGATGATGATTGTCATCCGCAAGTTCAAGATCAGCTATCTTTTCTCCTTTATCACCGCTGTGATATACGGTTTCATACTTGATTTCTGCATGATGCTTGTCTCTCATGTCCCGATGGACAGCATGGCGTTGAGAATCACATATTACACTCTCGGCATGGTGCTCTGTGCAATAGGGATAGCTCTTTTCTTCCACACCTATATAGCGCCTGAGGTATATGAGCTGTTCGTCAAGGAGGTATCCTCAAAGTTCGGGGTGAACATCCATAAGTTCAAGACCGGCTATGACATCTGCTCCTGCCTAATCGGAGTATTGTTGTCGTTTGTGTTCTTCGGCTTCGGAGTGTTCAAGGGCGTGAAAGTCGGAACCATAGTGTGCGCGCTTATCAACGGCACGCTGATAGGGCTGTGCTCCAGGTTCCTTGAACAGAAGTTCGAGTTCAAGGACGGCCTGAAGTTGAGGAAGTATTTCTAAATTAGAATAAGGCTGCAGTAGCTATCTTAAGGTAGACCAGCAATGACAGGGCATCGACGATTGTCGTGATGAACGGACTTGCCATGACAGCAGGATCAAATCCGAGCTTCTTTGCGACAATCGGCAATGTGCATCCGATGAGCTTTGCCATCACCACGGTGAGGGACATCGTCATACTGACCACCAGGGCAACACGCGGGAACGAGTAAGTGACCGCCTCCGCCATGTTTCCGAACAGAAGTCCGTCAACAAGCATCACCTTTCCGAAGCATACGATGCCAAGCGCAAGTCCGCACATCAGGGCAGTGGAGAACTCTTTCAGGAGCACTTTTCCCAGATCCTTGACTTCAAGCTCTCCCAGCGAGATGGCACGGATGACTGTGACCGATGACTGCGAGCCTGAGTTTCCGCCTGTGTCCATCAGCATCGGGATGAATGCAGTCAGGATCACAAGCTGGGCCAGAGCGTTCTCGAAGCTTGTGATTATCAGGCCGGTGAATGTTGCGGAGATCATCAGAAGCATCAACCATGGGATTCTGTGCTTGAAAAGCTCCCAAGGTGATGTGCGGAGGTATGACTTCTCGTAAGGCGTCTGAGCGGACATGATTGTGATATCCTCAGTTGCCTCTTCCTCCATGACGTCCATGGCATCGTCGAATGTGATTATACCGACCATCCTGTTGTCACGGTCCACAACTGGCAGCGCGAGGAAGTTGTATTTTGAAAGCTGCTTGGCGACTTCCTCCTGGTCCATCAGGGTGCTTACCGTGATGACGTTGGTGGTCATCAGTGTCTCGACCGTCACACTCTGATCCTTTGCTAGCATCAGGTCCTTTGCGGATACAAGACCGAGGATCCTGTTGAACCTTGAGAGCACATAACAGGTGTAGATGGTCTCCTTGTCCACGCCTGTGTCACGGATTTTCTGGAATGCGTCTTTGACCGTCATGTCCGCGGATAGCGAGACATACTCGGTTGTCATGATGGATCCGGCGCTGTTCTCCGGGAACTGGAGGATCTCGTTGATCTCACGCCTTCTGTCCGGGGTGACATGTCTGAGGATCCTGCTGACGACGTTGGCGGGCATCTCCTCGACGATGTCAGCCGCATCATCTATGTACAGCTCATCCAGGACCTGCTTGAGCTCGGTGTCCGAGAATCCCTTGATCAAAAGCTCCTGATTGTCAGGATCCATCTCGACGAATGTGTCTGCAGCCAGTGCCTTCGGGAGCAGACGGAACATTATGGGAAGCTGGTCCTCCGGAAGCTCATCGGATATCGATGCGATATCGGACGGGTTCATTGTGACCAGTACATCCTTTACGGTTGAGTATTTCTTGTTGTCAACCAATACCTTCAATGTGTCTTCAACACTTACGTTATGCTGTGCCATAACAAATTCTCCCTGAACTGTTAAGAGTTGACGAGTACAATTGCAGATTAAGACTTATTGACTGAAAAGGGTCAGCGTAAGAAAACGGAGGACCTTGAATCAGGCACAGGGTCGGAATCTGCGAATAATCTACTACTGCCAGCTTCCATGACAAG
>JAFZUN010000274.1 GCA_017618315.1 Spirochaetales bacterium | reverse complement strand
TGTATGTTCCTGTAGACTGAGATCTCTTCTGTTGTGCCTCCGATAATCACATTAAGGCCTCCGAACAGCTCTATCTGGACGCTGGTATCCTCAAACACCACAAGGCTCTCAGGAAGAACGGTGATACCGCACTCCAGGTTCAGAAGTCCGAAATAACTACCATAATCAAGTGCAGCTGAAATATCTGAAGACGGGGTCTCGAATACCATGTACTCATCATCCACCTGGTTGTTGAGCATGTAGATCCTGAATCTCTGCAAACCCGCTGTCAGCTCCACATACGGGGTGACGTATCCCCATGCCAGCTCAGGAAACGTATACCGCA
This sequence comes from Spirochaetales bacterium, assembly GCA_017618315.1. Classification (GTDB taxonomy): domain Bacteria; phylum Spirochaetota; class Spirochaetia; order Sphaerochaetales; family Sphaerochaetaceae; genus UBA9732. The sequence continues at coordinate 2,514 of JAFZUN010000274.1, read as the reverse complement.
CACCAAAGGAGAAGAAGGTGTAATCCCGCTTGAATCTCTCAAATTTGAACAGATCCTCCACTGCCTCTTCCTTTGGACTTATCGGGTCTCCGCCGAGATAGGAGTTCTTAATCACGAGATCAAGGCTGTCACAGACAGGAATGCCAACGGAAATGATGTGATAGCTGCGGTCATAGAAGCTGGCATTTGCAAGACGCATGTACACATCGCTGCACTCCCAGTTCCTCTTCCTGAAGAATCCCATGACATCAAAGCCCAGATATCCGTATCCGTAATTCGTCTTGGGATTTCCTGTGTATTTCAGGAAGAAGATGCCGGCATCAATGGTGAAGCCAACCCTCCAGCCGTTCAGGTATCTGAGATAGAGATCCTGCGTGTACCTTGTGTTCTCCTCAAGTGAGGAAGCGAACATGTAACCGAAATGGAAACCCACAAGGTCATGCGTCTTGGTAGAGACCGAAATCCTGCCCAGTATCTGGTTCTCAGACTGGAAGCCTATGATGTTCTTGGTGGATGCCTCGACCTCCGCTATCAGGTTTGTTCTCTCAAAGCGATGGAACTTGAACCCGAGATTAACCCTGAGGTCAAGCATCAGAAACACATCCCTCTGGTCCTTGCTGTCATAGGGTAGATCAACCTCGTGGATGTTCATCATCCTGTGGATGGCATTCTGGCCCCACTCCCAGCCGTAGTCCCCCACAAGTGCGAAACCGACTTCCGGATAAACATGCAGGTAGAAGTCTTCCTCCACCGGCTGCAACTTAAGTCCAATTACAGTCTCCAGGGAATCATATCTGCCTCTGATCACTGTTGAGCCGGGGGTATAAGGAACATCGTAGTCAGTCATGTCCCAGCCGTCCCTCCATCCCCTGTTTGTAATGCCGTTTGCATTGAAACGGGTGTACCAGAGCGGTGCCTCGAGCTGGAAATCAAATGAATAAGAGAGCTGGTCATCATCGTTACGGGTGATTCCGTAGCTGAACAGGTCATTTCCCGTGTAGAGATAGACATGGTCCGGAATATAGTTCCTCTTGTCCTTGAATCCATCCAGGAATCCTGACGCGGAAAGAGACAACAGTGTCAGAGAACACAAAAGAAAGACAAGAACTCTCTTCATACCCCACTTACCTCATCAATAAACCTCTGCCTGATTGATTCGAAGCTTGCATCCACAAGCCCGAAGTCCTTCTCCTTGTAGTTCCACAGGGCCCTGCCGATATTGTATTTGTCAAAGGCCCTGTTGATGTCCAGAAGCCACAGGATCTTTGACTCATTGTCAGCCTTGTCTATCACCCCGTATTCACCGCAGTAAAGTGCAACACCATCCTGCCGTGCCTTCCTGAGAGCAGGCTCGAAGATCCTCTCAAAAAACCCCTCACCCATCTCCGTCACTCCGTCCATGAATACGGCACTGTCCTTGTCATTGAAGATCTCCTCATGCTTTGCCCTGTACTCGCTTACAGGCCTTGGGTAGCTGATCCTGAAATCCAGGGGCATTGTCTCCTGCCAGTATGCGCCCTGATGGGTGAAGACAGTGGGCTCATAGCAGTGGAAGTTGTAGACAATGCGCTCATCCACGGGGACATTGAGCATCTTCACGGTCATTACGCTGTTGTAGAAGACTCCTCCGACAACTATGTAGCTTTTCGGAGCAATCGAGCGGATGAGCTTTATATACCGTGCCAGGATGTCGTTCCAAGCATCCTTGACCTCAAAGAGGACAACCTCATTCAGAGGCTCGAATGCCACCTGATCCGGATAGTCCTTGAACCTTCCGGCTATTGTGCGCCAGAGCCTGAAGAACCTGTCCTGAAGATCCTTGTCATAGAAGAACTTCTTTCTGTCCATGTCCTTCTTCAACGGGTCAAAGGAGTAGCCGTAGCACTCATGAAGGTCTATGAGCATGTTCAGATTGTATCTCTCACACCAGGCCCTGCAGTCTTCCAGATAACAGAATCCGCTTTCCATGACATTACCCTGCTCGTCTTCCAGAACATTGTAGTCAACAGGTACCCTGACGTGGTCAAAACCCAGGGAGGCAATTTCACGGATATCCTTCTCCGTGATGAATGAATTGAAATGATTCACATCATATTCCTTGAACTGGGAAATCCAGCCGCCCAGATTCACACCTTTCCTGAAACCCTTGAAAACACTCATATCTTACCTTCCTTGAAGATCGTCATCATCTCATTTGTGAGGCTCATCTTGTTGGGCTGAAGCACAATGTCCTCCCTCTTGACCCACTCTGCATATTTAAGCTCATTCTCATCCATGTGGATGGCAGCATCTCCCTCTGCCTCGCAGAAGAAGCCTGTGAGGATATCCTGCGCCATGCCCCATGGCTGTGACTTGTAGTACCTGATGTTTTTGACCGTCACTCCGGTCTCCTCCATCACCTCCCTGGCCACAGTCTCCTCCAGCGTCTCTCCTATCTCTGTGAAACCTGCCACCAAGGCGCTGTAGGAGTTTCCGCTACGGTACTTCGTGATCAGCATGCAGTCACCTTTGATT
>JAFZUN010000273.1 GCA_017618315.1 Spirochaetales bacterium | reverse complement strand
GGCTCTGCAACAGGAGCAACCTCTTCGACAACAGGTTCCGGCTCCGGTGCGGGCTCAGGTTTCTTCTCGACAACAGGCTCAGCCTTCTTGGCAGGCTTCTTCTCGGGCTCTGGTGCCGGCTCTTCTTTCTTCTTGACGACAGGCTCGGTGTTCTCAACAGACTTGAGATCCGGTGCAACTGTCTGCTTCTTCTTTGGACGGAGCAGGTTGAACAGCTTGCTGTGGCTTGGCTCGGCAATCTTGGTGCCTTTCTTAGGCTTCTTTCCTGACGGTGCCGGCTGCTCCGGTGCGTTCTTTGCCTGTGCGGCTCTGATCAGCGCCTCTCTCTCGGCACGTGTCATCTCCACGCCGTTGTAGGTGACATAGTAGCTTTTGCCCCTATCCCTGTTCTTTGATGCAAGCTTAATGACTTTGTTCTTTTTCGACATACTCGCTCCAATTTAGTGATACATATATTATTGCACTTATCTGCATAATTTCAAACTAAACATTTACGAAAATTGTTGCATTATTAACGAAATTGTTCTTAATTCAGCCATCAAACCGCATTTCCCTGATGTTCTTGATCTCATCACGCAGCACCGCGGCACGTTCGAACTCCAGATCCTTGGCTGCCTGAAGCATCTCGGCCTCAAGCTCCTTGATGTATTTTTTGCGCTGTGAGGAATCAAGCAGGTTGAAGCCGGCCTTGCGGATGCTGATGTCCGCCTTCTCGTTCTCGCGCTCGTCCTCGCGCTCACGCTCAAGGATATCCTCCACCGCCTTGACGATGGACTTTGGAGTGATGTTGTGCTCCTTGTTGTAGGCCATCTGGATGGCGCGGCGTTCCTGAGTCTCGGCTATGGCTTCCTGCATGGCGTCGCTCATGCGGTCAGCGTACATGATTACGCGGCCGTTTACGTTTCGTGCTGCTCTTCCGATTGTCTGGATCAACGATGTGGTGCTTCTGAGGAACCCTATCTTATCCGCATCCAGGATGGCCACAAGAGCCACCTCCGGAAGGTCCAGACCCTCCCTGAGTAGGTTGATTCCCACAAGCACGTCAAACTGTCCGGCTCTCAGATCCCTGAGAATCTCCACACGCTCAATGGTCTCTATCTCAGAATGCAGATAGCGCACACGCACACCCTTGGATGCAAAGAAATCCGAGATATCCTCAGCCATCTTCTTTGTAAGAGTTGTAACCAGGACGCGCTGGTTCTGGGCTGTGCACTTGCGAATCTCACCGAACAGGTCCTCTATCTGACCTTCTGTCGGCTTGACCGTGATCTCCGGGTCCAGAAGTCCTGTAGGTCTGATGACCTGAGGCACAACTTGTGTGGAGAGGCTCTTCTCAAGCTTGCCGGGAGTTGCAGAGACGAATATGCGCTGGCCTGTGACCTGGTCAAACTCATCGAACTTCAGCGGCCTGTTATCCAGAGCCGAAGGAAGCCTGAAGCCGTACTGCACAAGGTTCGACTTTCTGGAGTGGTCTCCCTCATACATGGCGCCTATCTGAGGCAGCGTCACGTGCGACTCGTCTATGAAGGTCAGGAAATCCGGCTGGAAGTAATCCAAAAGAACTGCCGGCCTTTCCCCAGGTGCCCTGTTTGAAAGGGGACGACTGTAGTTCTCAATTCCCGGGCAATAGCCGATCTCCTGCAGCATCTCAAGGTCATACTCGACACGGGTCTTGATGCGCTCTGCCTCCACCGGATGGCCCGTGTTCAAGAAGTGCTCGTACTGCTCCTCCATCTCGCTGCGGATGCGTCCTATTGCCGCAATCACCTGCTCCTTGGGCATGACGAACTGCTTGGCAGGGTACAGCGTGAAGCTGTCCTGCTTGTTCTGCTTCTCACCTGTGAGCGGGTCAAACCACTGGATGCTCTCAATGGTGTCCCAGTCCAGCGTGATGCGCACCGCGTTGTCCAAATATGGCGGACAGATCTCAATGATGTCCCCATGGACGCGGAAGCAACCGCGCGTCAGCACAACATCATTGCGGTCATACTGCATGCGTGTCAGCTGCTCCAGCTCCGCCTTGTGGTCAAACACCTGCCCCGTGCGGAAAACATGAGTCATGTCCCTAAGAGACACAGGATTGGCCAGACCGAAAATGCACGACACCGTGGCAACCACAATCACATCACGTCTCTCCATCAGAGAGAACGATGCCGAGAGTCTCATCCTGTCTATCTCTGCGTTGACATCGGCGTCCTTCTCAATGTAGAGGTCCTTGCCAGGCACGTATGCCTCAGGCTGGTAATAATCGTAAGTCGAGACAAAATACTCCACGCGGTTCTCCGGGAAGAACGACTTGAACTCCCTGTAGAGTTGCGCGGCAAGTGTCTTGTTGTGAGAGAGAATGAGGGTCGGACGCTGGACCTTCTCTATGATTTTTGCCATGGTGAAGGTTTTTCCGGACCCCGTGACACCCTTGAGTGTCTGGAAGCGGTCTCCGTCCTTAACGCCCTGGGCCAGCCTGTCAATCGCCTGCTGCTGGTCGCCGGAGACATCGAACGGAGAGTGCACCACAAACGGCTTGTCCACCCATTTGACAGACCCGTGGACATTGTAGACCATGTCCCCGCCCCATGACGAATCCACCTCCCCTGTTCCAGGGCCGTCAGGGCCTGCATGGAACTTTAGGACATCGTCCTTGGAGGGAAGTTCAAACCTGAACGATTCATTGGGGTATCTGTTTTCCGCCATATCTATTTACGATTCGGGATCATCTGTTGATCCAGCTGAGATTCTCTTCTGTACGCTCAACCAGCGTGATGTTGAGCCTCACATAGTTTCCGCTTCTGTAGACCACCACCTGCACTGAGTCACCAGGCTTTGTGTTGGACAGGGCTGAGAACAGGTCATTGTAGTCTGATATGGAGACACCGTTGATCTCCGTGATTATGTCGCCGCCAAGGTAGATGACGGAGTTGCCGTAACGCACCTGCTGTGTTCCGGCCTTAAGTCCTGCCTGGTCTGCAAGTCCTCCCGGGACAATCTGGCTGACCAGAAGACCCTTGGACACCTTGAGGCCGGCATAGTCGACAATGCTCTGTGAGAGCTGCACAGGCACAATATCCAGCCAGCCTCTTGAGACCTTTCCGAAGTTCACTATGTCGTTGACAGAAGCCGCCGCTGTATTGGAGGCAACTGCAAAGTTCATGCCCTGGCTTGTCCCGCTTGTACTGTAGATGGATG
>JAFZUN010000272.1 GCA_017618315.1 Spirochaetales bacterium | reverse complement strand
TGCAATTCGTTATTCAACCGGAATCGGAATAGAAATTTCCTTGAAAAAGCAGGCTCATAGTGCAGTCCTGACCGTAGCCAATGAAGGTGAGGAGATTCCGCCTGAGAAGCTCGAGCATCTCTTTGATCGTTTCTACAGGGTAGATGAGGTGCGAAACAGCGAGGACAACCACTATGGCCTGGGTCTCTCCATCGCAAGGGCTGTGACCGAGAGACACAAGGGCAAGATTGAGGTCTCCTGCACCGGCGGTAAAGTCGTTTTCACTGTCACCCTGCCGGTATGAAAGTCCCAGTCTGAAACCCAATACAAAAAAACAGAAAAAAAGAATTCTTCAATCTTCCTTCAATCAAACTCAACGAAGATGGCAGTGTAAAGCAAACCAGAAAACCATTTTCAAGGAGGCCGACAATGGCAGAAAGAAAACATAACAGGGTATTGATTCTGATCCTTTCAATACTTTTACTTGCATCATGCAGCATGGATTTGTTCGCAAACGGAAGATCCGAAACATCTTCGGCAACCGAAAGCAGCACAAGCAGCACTTACAGCAGCACAACAACTTATTCAAGCAACATCACAACAGTACTGGATGCGGAGAACCTCTATCCGGCCACATATAATGAAAAGGACTACACAGTCTGGCAGACCTACGACTTTGGAACCGAATACATGTTCGATGTCTCCTCTAAGACCTGGGTGGGCGACGCTCCTTCTGAGGACGTTGCCACAGTGACAGTCAAGGCAAAGAACCTGAAGGTTAAAAACCTGACAGACAACCCCATCAGCATCAGGCTCACCGGTACCAATGAAACCTTCAAGGTCACAATTGAAGGAAACGGCCAGGCTGTGAAGGTCACACTGGACAATCTGAACCTGGTCAGCACTGACAGGTGCCTGAACATCAAGGACTCGGCAGTCTCATACATCGTTCTTGAAGGAGAGAGCAGCCTGGAGACATTGATTGACAGCGAGGACAAGAACGTCCTCAAGTCCGCCGCGAACCTGATCCTGGACGGAACCGGAAGCCTTTCGGTGACCGCAAACTCCAAGAACGGCATCGTCAGCGACCATGTGGTCTGCATCCTCAACGGAGACATCACCGTGACCGTCGCCGAGACCACACGCTACACCGACGGCGATACCACAGTTGAGGACAAGGGTACAGCCATCAAGCCGCTTCTGGGCTTCGTGATGCTGGACGGAAACCTCACCATCTACGGAAACAACTCCACCAAGGGCTACGAGAGCAAGGGCATCAAGGTCGATGGCTTTGAGGCCGATACCCTGGATGACGAGTCCGAGGCAGCCGGCATGGGCTGGATTGTCATTGACGGCGGAACAATCACAATTAAGACACAGGGCAAGGCAATCAGCGCCGGCTGGAAGTCCAGTGAGGACGATAAGCCCGCCTCAAGCGCCAACTACCCGGTACCAAACGTCTACATCAACGGAGGCACTTTCGACATCACGACCTATGCCACACCTAGGGACGACACAAAGACACTTGAAGGTGTCAGCCCGGAGGGCATCGAGGCCAAGAACAACCTGTACATCACAGGCGGCAACTTGGTCATCAACACCACTGACGACTGCCTGAACGCCAGCAACTCCATCTACATCAGCGGTGGCCTCATCTATGCATACGCCTCCCAAAACGATGCCATTGACGCCGGTGCCGAGGAGAATCAGGGTGCATTCTGCATCTCAGGCGGAATAGTGGTGGCCATGGGAGCAGGAGCTCCGGAGGGAGGATTAGACTGCAACAGCAACGCACGCTTCCAGTATACAGGCGGAATCATCATAGGAATGGGCGGATCCAACAACGTGCCGCAGGCTTCAGGAACCACAGCGTACATTGCAGGCACAAGCGGAGCCTCCGCCGGAACCACTTATGCCCTGGTCCAGAACGGAGAGGTGATTCTTGCCTTCAAGGTCCCTTCAGGCTACAGATACGCAAGCAGCGTGATTCTTGGCTCTGCAGAGCTTGTTCAGGGAAGCGCATCCCTTGTAAGCGGAGCCACCGTGACTGCAGAGAACACCTTTAACGGCATGGTCTACTACGGCAATGTCTCCGTCAAAGGCGGCAACGCCACAGACGTGACTGTATCCAACACACAGTCAGGCGGCATGGGTGGCTTCGGCTTCCCGGGTGGCGGCCAGCAGGGAGGCCCTGGCGGAAGACCCGGCGGAAAATGGTGATAGGAAGGTAAGCATATGAAGCACAGGAGTATTTCAGTGATTCTGATGTCAATTGTGATGTTCGGCATCCTTGCCTCTTGCTCGGATACCGTCGGAGGCCCGGGCGGAAACGGCCGTCCGGAACCTCCGGACAAGCCTGGGAAACAGGATTCTCAGGAACAGTCTTCCGAGCCGACCATAGGGGATGCGACCGATCTTAAGGACTCAAACGGAAACACAATATACAGCGGAAGCGCTGCCGTGACATTCAGCGGTAAGACCAAGACCATCAGCGCAGCTTATCTGATTGACGGAGTTACGGTGAACATAACAGAAGGTGAGTTCGTATCGGCCTCCGGTTCATCCGACCAAGTGGTGTTTCTGGTGATTAACGGAGGAAAGCTGAATATCACAGGAACCTCTTCAAGTCCTGTCATCATAACAAAATCCGGTTCAGCCGCATCCGGCGGTCAGGTCGGAGACGACTACAGTTTCTATGGGATAAACAGTGCAATTGTGGTCGCAGGCTCATCATCGGCGGCCACAATCAGCAATGCACAGATCAATACATTGTCAAACGGCTCCAATGCAGTGGTTTCTGCAGTGAACGCCACGGTGAGCATAAGCGACTCTGCAATAACCACAACTGGAAATGCGGGATCCAGGGGTCTTCATGCCACATACGGTGGGAATATCACAGCCGACAGTGTGACCATCTCGACTTTGGGTAAATCCTGCGCAGCTCTTGCTACCGACAGGGGAGGCGGAACAGTCACAGCGTCCAACATGACTCTCAGCACTGCAAGTGCGGGAAGCCCCTTGGTCTATTCCACCGGAACTATCACGGTGACTGACTCAACAGGAAACGCCAGTGGCGCACAGATGGTGGTTGTTGAGGGAGGAAGCAGCGCAACCATCACAGGGTGCGACTTCACATGTTCTGGAAACGGCAACAGGAACGGCACAAGCTCAAGCAATGGCGTGAGCCACACTGTTGATGCTGCGGGAATCTTCATCTACCAGAGCATGTCAGGAGACTCCTCATTAGGGACGGACTACTTCACGGCAACCGACTCAACCTTCACGGTCACAGGATCCGGAGTTCCGATGTTTTTCCTGACCAATATCACGGCAAACATTACCCTCAGTGGAACGAATGTATTCAACTTTGATGGCGGATACCTGATCCTTGCCGAGGCCACAAGTGCTTGGGGTTCAGGCTCTAGCGGTGCAGGTGTGACACTCACATCGGAGACCGACCTCAGCGGCAACACCATCTACAGGGACGTGAACTCCACACTCAAGATAAACGGCAGTATCATCTCAAGCGGAGAACAGATTCTCTGAGATTGTTGACTTAATCCAGTCTGGCAACGGAAGGGCTACGAAATATGAATTGGTTGATTTTTATGAAAAATAAACCCGTTTCTTCTCGCTGACACACTGAATGAGATACAGGTTGATGAGGTTCTGGTAGGAGATTCCAGTTTCTGAAGCAAGGCCTTTGAAATAATCAAGTATTCTGGTATCCAGATTGATCGTGACGGGCTTTTTTTCCTTAAGATACCATGGCTTGAACTGTTTCAATTCTTCCGGTGTCATTGCCGGACAATCCTCCGATGGAGTAGGCTTTGCATTTCTTATTGTCTGTTTCTCTTCTTCCGTAAGAGGAGGAAGATTCTTCAGCTCATCTAAGGTCATTTTCGAAACCGATGCCATCATGCTTCTGCTTGTTGACTTTGTTCTTGTTCTCGTCCCACTCATATCTCATATTTACATTATAAATATGAATACGGATATTTTGCAAGTCTTTTCATTTCGGTTTCATGCTACTATAATTATGTACTTAACTTGTTTCAGCTAAAACGTTTGATTACCGCATCAACACTGTTTTCAATAGAAGATGGCATCTTGACGCGGCCGTCGAAGACCGCCATGTCCTTGAAGCCTATTCCAGTCAGAAGCACGCAGACGGAAACATCCTTTCCGAAGCGCGCTTCAAGCGTCGGAATATCCTTGACAAATGCTGCCCAGGCTGCGGAGCTTGCAGGCTCCACAAAGATCCCGCTCTCACGCACAAGGCTCATCTGGGCATCCAGGATTTCCTTCTCAGAGACCTGCGTGCACCAGCCACCATACTCCTTGAGGTACTGCACGGCCATGCGCCCGCTTGCCGGAATATCCACTGAGATGGAGTCGGCACGTGTTGTTGCCTCAATGCTCCTGAACTCTCCGGTCTCAAAGGCCATGCTGATGGCATTTGACTTCTCGCTCTGGGAGCAGACGATGTAGGGGATCTTGTCAATCAGGCCTGCCTGCAACAGGTCATAGAAGCCTTTATATACTCCACTGATTATGCAGCCGTCTCCAACTGGAACGTAGACCACATCAGGAACCTTGCGACCCAGCTGCTCGAAGAGCTCGATGGAAACACTCTTCTTGCCCTCTATGGTCATGGGGTTGTAGGCGGTGTTGCGGTTTATGCCTCCAAAATGCTTTGTGTATTCGATTGAAAGAAGGAACGCATCATCATAAGACCCCTTGACCGGAACAACTGTGGCACCGTAGAGCACGCTCTGCATCAGCTTGTTGATCGGTGCTGTCTCTGGGACGAACAGAATGATGTCTAGTCCGTAGGCAGCTCCTGCGCAGCTCATGGCTGCTCCCGCATTGCCGGTAGAGGCAAGGGCTATCTTCTTCTCTCCATGGGCAATTGCCTGTGCTGCAATAAGTTGGCTGGCCCTGTCCTTGAAGGATCCGGATGGTAGATATGCGTCCATCTTGCAGCAGACGTTCTTGAGTCCCAACTTGTCATTCAGGCGTTTGGGAACCACAATCGGAGTAATCCCAACAGGGTAGACTTCCTTATTCGGAACCTCATATGGGAAGAAGTCATAGATGCTTACATGATCCTTGGCGGCGAGCTTCTGTAAATCAGCCTTGTCATAGATTACCTTCAGATAGCCTAGGGGAAACTCACCTTCCTTTTGTTTTGCGGCACACTCCGGGCACTGGTAGATAATCTTGTCAGTGACATACTCCTTGCCGCAGTCAACACACACATACTTGAACTTCATCTCATCACTCCTGTCGGTTTTATTTCAGAAAAAAGAACACAAATGGAGGTCAATTTTCTGAAAACTCAGAAAAACGGGTATGGAAACTGTTGTTTTTTCTGAAAAGCAACCAAAAAAAGGCTGCCAACCGGCAGCCCTTTAGATTATTTTAGCACTTCAGCGTTGAAAGCCTCGATCAGCTCGTCGATTTTGGCGGCCATCGGAGGAATGCTCTTCCAGTAGTCTCTGTCGTACCACTGGCGGTTGAGCTCCTCGTAGGTCTTGCCCTGTTGCTCGACCCATGTGTAGTACTTGAGG
>JAFZUN010000036.1 GCA_017618315.1 Spirochaetales bacterium | reverse complement strand
GGAGAGTGCTTCTTCGTCAGGGCTCAACGGATATCCTGAGAAGCCGATTGAGGTCATTGTCCCGGCAAAGGCAGGAACAGAACTTGACAACCTGCTCAGAGCTATTGTCGACCGCATCGATCTCGGCGTGAATCTTGTCATCAACAACGTGGCCGGTGCCAGCCAGACCGTAGGTATCTCCCAGGGTGCTGCAGCAGCTGCTGACGGATATACTCTCACGGCTCTTGGTGCAGGCGGAAACTGGACACAGCCGCATCTGATTGATCTCCCGTACAGCCCTGACAGCTTCCGCTGCATCGCCAACATCAGAGATTCACAGGGACTGGTGTTCGTTGTCCGCAAGGATTACAAGTATCAGACAATGGAGTCACTGCTTGCCGCACTTAAGGCAGGAGAGAAGTTCAACTATGCCACATCCAACGTCGGTAGTGTCGCACACATCATGTCTCTCTATGCAATGGAGCAGATCGGTGCAAAGAACGCTGTCCATGTCTCATACAACGGCGGTTCCGAGGCTCTGAACGGTCTGGTATCCGGAGAGATTGATTTCGGTATCTTCGGAGTTGCAGCTGCAAAGACACTCATCGATTCCGGTGACCTTACAGTTCTTGCCATCTCATTCGAGGATGCCTCCGCACAGGCTGCTCTTCCTGCTGGAGTCAAGACAATGGCAGAGTACGGAGTCAAGGGCCTTGAGGACTTCGGAGGATATCCTGTGCTTGCAGTGCCGGCAGGAACTCCTGATGCAGTCTATAACTGGCTTGTTGATAAGTTCGGTACCTTCCTGGCCTCCGATTCATGGCATGAGTATCTTGCAGCCAATGGTCTTTCAAGAGAGACTGCCATTGTCGGTGCAGAGATGGATGCCAAAAACCATGAGATTTACAATAAGTTCGGTCATGTCATCAAGGACCTGATGAACTGACAGCAGAAAGAGGGGAGCCTTTATGGACAAGAAAACGCGCAAGGCGCTTCAGGATCTGATCAGCGGATTTTGTCTTCTCTGTTTCGGACTGGTCATGATTTATCTCATTATTCCGAAACAGATAAAAGAGCGGTCTCTGCTGGGAGCAGCGTCAGGAACCGGTGTGGGCTCCAAAGGCTTCCCCCTCTTTTCATGTTGGATCATAGTGATTGCGGCCTCTCTTCTGGTTGCCAGCTCGGCATTCAAGCTGGTCAAACTGCTCAGAGAGGCCAAGCAGGCGGAAAGCTCTGCAGTTGAGAAAAAACCCAACAAGGCGAATTGGATCAATGAGCTCAGGGCTGTTCTGCTTATGATTCTCTGTGCACTGTATATGCTGCTCTTCGTGAAGATCGGCTATATATGGTCCACACTGATTGTACCTCCTCTCATGCTTCTCCTTCTGGGAGGCAAGACTTGGAAGGCATTTGTCAGCGTCTATGGTTTTGGCGTTGTCATTTATGTCATCTTCAAGTTCGTGATGAAGGTCCCGTTGCCATAAGGAGGGTGAAGTATGAGTGAGTTTTTCAGGGTTCTGGGAGAGGTTCTGAACCTTCAGAATCTTCTCATGATCAATATAGGTGTTGCAGTAGGTACAATAGTCGGTGCAATGCCGGGTCTGAACAAGCTTATTGGAATAACGTTGCTTCTGCCGTTCACCTACAAGCTTGATTCGCTTCCTGCAATCATGCTCCTGCTCGGATGCTACTGTGCAGGATCCTACGGCGGATCAATCACCGCCATTCTTATCAATACACCGGGTACGGGTGCCGCCATGCCTACAATGATAGACGGTTACCCGATGGCCCAGCAGGGAAGAGCAGGAGATGCCTTGAAGGCCGCCCTTGTGGCATCGACCTTCGGCGGAATCTTCAGTGCCGCCTGTCTTGCTTTCCTTGCTCCGGTGATCTCAGCTTTCGCAAAGAACTTCCACTCTGCGGATTACTTCTCGCTCTGTCTGTTCGGATTGTTCCTGGTTGTCTCCATAAGTGGAGATAACGTGCTGAAAGGTCTTCTGATGGCAGGTCTTGGCCTGCTGATCTCCACGGTCGGAATAGACACCATGGACGGAATCTCACGCTTCATGTTCGGGCGAGTGGAGCTTCTGGCGGGAATTCCTTCCATCTGCGTCATGATGGGTGCGTTCGCTGTCGGAAACTGCTATCTGAAATGCTTCAAGCGAGAGAACAGCACCATGGAAATGGGAGTTGAATACAAGAAATCCACAATCAGCTCCTTCAGGCTTATCAAAGAGAATTTCTTCCTCCTGCTGCGTTCATCGGCAATAGGTGCCTTTATAGGTGCCGTGCCAGGAACCGGCGGAGCCATTGCCTCATACATAGGTTATAACGTTCAGGTCAGCTCGGCCAAATCAGATGAGGAGCGCAAATCATACGGAAAAGGAAACATCAAGGGTGTTCTTGCTCCGGAAAGCGCAAACAACGGTGTTTGCGGTGCCACTCTGATTCCAATGCTGACTTTGGGTATCCCCGGCGACAATGCCGTTGCTGTCATGGGTGCCGCACTTATGCTGCATGGAATAACCCCGGGACCCGCTCTCTTCACGGAGAACCGTTTCTGGGTCTATTGTCTGATGGTCGGACTATTCATTGTCAACATCTTCATGCTTGTACAGGGAGCAGCGTTTGTCAGAGCATTCGCAAATGTCGCCAGAGTGCCGATGACGATAATGATTCCATGCATCCTGATCATCTGTACTGTTGGAGGTTTCACTTCCAGGCAGTATCTGTTTGACCTTATTATAGTCTTTGCATTCAGCGTGCTTGGATACGTCCTGAGGAGGTGCGGATATCCGTTGCAACCCATGACCATAGGAATAGTCCTGGGGGCACTGTGCGAGAGGAACCTCCGCAGGGCCCTGGTCATAAGCGAGGGAAGCATCTCGATATTCTTCACCCGTCCCATATCACTTATCCTGCTGATTGTCTCGTTCTTGTCACTGTTCTGGCCCACAATCAAGAGGCAGATAAACAAGCGGAAGAAGAACAAGCAGAACGTTGCGGCTCAGGCCGGCTGAAAAGGAAGCACAACAATGGAGAAGAAAAAAAGAAATGTGGTCTGGTTCTGTACGGACCAGCAGCGCTGGGACACCATAGCCAGTCTCGGCAATCCGTATATCAAGACTCCGAACATCGACCGTCTGGTCCGCGAGGGTGTCGCTTTCACCCGTGCATATACCCAGTCTCCGATCTGCACTCCCAGCCGATCATGTTTTCTGACAGGACGCTATCCCCGCACAACAAAGGCCATCTTCAACGGTAACGATACTTATTCGAAGGATGAGAAGCTGATTACACGCCTCCTTGCAGATGAGGGTTATACCTGCGGTCTTGCCGGCAAGCTTCATCTTACAAGTGCAGAGGGGAAGGTTGAGAGACGCACAGATGACGGGTATACATTCTTTGAATACAGTCAGCATCCCCATAACGATTGGCCGGATGGAGGTAACAGATATCAGGTCTGGCTCAATGAGAAGGGCGTGAAGTGGGAGGAAATCTACGGTGGCAAGTTCATGACCATGGCCACTTGGCCGCCACAGCCTAATCCGGCCTTCTCAGGCAAGCAGGTCGGTGTCCCTGCCGAGTATCACCAGACCACATTCTGCGCGGAGAAGGCGATTGAGTTCATCAAGCAGAATCATGATAAGAATCCGGATACCCCATGGCTCATAAGCATTAACCCGTTTGATCCGCATCCGCCACTCGATCCGCCTCAGTCATACAAGGACAGGCTCAAAGTCGAGGACATGCCGCTTCCGCTTTATAAGGAAGGCGAGATGGATAAGAAACCGCCACACCAGCAGAAGGATCTGATTCAGGGCGGTCAGGACGGCCAGGCAGAGATCTACGGTGAGTTGACTGATTACGAGAAGCGCGAGCATTTCCGTGATTACTATGCCGAGATTGAGCTTATAGATGACCAGTTCGGAAGACTTCTTGATTATCTGGATGAGAATAACCTGCGTGACGACACTATTGTCATCTTCATGAGCGACCACGGCGAGATGAACGGAGACCATGGTCTCTATTGGAAGGGCGCTTATTTCTACGAGCAGCTTGTCCATGTGCCTCTTATCATCTCATGTCCGTCTGTCTTCAAGCAGGGTCTTAAGAGCGATGCCCTTGTTGGTCTTGTGGATATTGCCCCGACACTGATGGATGCCATGGGATTTGAGGTCCCATACTACATGCAGGGACACAGCTTCCTGAAGATCCTTACAGGTGAGGCTGATCCGCACCATTTCAACGATGCCATCTACTGCGAGTACTATCACACGCTTAAAGGCACTCATGAGAACATCAATGCCACCATGTACTATGACGGACGTTTCAAGATCGTAAACTATCACGGTGCCGATTATGGGGAGCTGTATGACCACAAGACCGATCCCAATGAGTTCGAGAATCTCTGGGATGACCCGGCATATGCTGCAAAGAAGGCGGAGCTGATAAAGAAGAATTTCGACCATGCAGTCATGTGCAACATGGATGATTCCATGCACAGACTGTACAGCTTCTGATTTGTTATCGGGTAGAACTTAATCCTTCCAGTTTCCTGATCTTCTCATCCAGAGTGTCCTGGTCTCTTCCGAAGCTCATGTTCCACTCATCACGGAGCAGGGCTTTCTCTTTTTTATAAGTCTCAATCGCGCGCTCAGTATTCCCTAGACGGATATGACACAGTGCGATTGACTCATAGAAATCCGTGAAGCGAGGAGGCTTCATGGCGTTGAACGCCATCTGCCAGTACACGATTGCCTGTTCATAATGCTCATTGTGCGAGAATGAGTTTGCGATGTTGAAAAGGATTCTCCAGTCATCCGGATACTTTGCCGCAAGATCCTCATACCGTTTTCTCACGGATTCGAATCCGCTGACATTCTCATCTATCCAAATCGCGTAGGCCTCATTCAGGTTGTCCGGATTCTTGACTTCTGATTCCGCGAGGACGCTTCTGGCTTCGGCGATCCTTCCGTCATCGACAAGATTGTCAATGAGATAGAAATAGGCCTTTGTGTTCTCCGGGCTGTCCTTGAGGAGCTTCTTCAAGTAATCGATCAGCTCATGATGGTCCGCGACATTCCAGTCATAGCGCATCCCGCCCCAGGAATTGTTGATTGTGTTCAGATCGAACTTGGAGTTCGGTTCCAGTGCAAGCGCCGTCTTGCCGTAATGCACGGCTTTTCTGTTGAGCATGATTGCCTGTGTGCAGTACAGATCAGCCAGCATGGAGTTGCTTTCGTGGTCCTCCGGGTTCCTCTCAATCTCCCTGAGGAGGAATGACTCGGCATCCGCGAACTCCTTGTTGGTGATGTTTGCCTTGAGCTCTATCATATTCGAGATCTTCTCCATCTGTTTGTCTCTTGAATACTCGAAGAGGTCATCGATCTGCACACCGAAGACCGATGCCAGTGAAGGCAACATGCTGATGTCAGGATACGATGTCTCGTTTTCCCACTTGCTTACAGCTTGCGCGGTGACTCCGAGTTTGTCCGAGAGGGCCTGCTGGGACATGCCCTGGTCTCTTCTGAGCTGTCTTATCTTTTTCCCTAATGTCATAACTGCCTCCTGTTAAAGTCAATGACATAATATCCAAAGCTTTGTAAACCAACAATTGTTTTTTAGTTGAATTATTACAACTTTTGGTTGATGTTGTGTTTGATATTATGGTTTGAGAGGAATCGGGTTGATGTGGTTGATTTATTTGTTGTTCCGCGGTACGGAAGATGCTACGATGTCTGTATACGGTTCAAGGACGGGGGTTGAAAGATGAAGAAACTGTTATTGCTGAGCATTATCCTGGTTATGATGTTATCCCTCATGGGATGCGTGGTGCTTGTTGTGGGCGAAGATGAACCTGTAGAGGCTGCGCCTGTCGCACCTGCACCGGCTGTGGAGAAACCTGTTGCAGAGGAACCTGCTGTTGAAGAGAAACAGGTGGAGAACACAAAGAACTATCTTGAGTTCGACCCGCTCAAAGATGTTGTTCCAGGTGTGCTTTATCAGCTGAATCCGGAAGAAGGGAAAGAACCTGTAATCAAGGGAGTGGCTCTTGCTGGGAATCAGGCGGGAACTGAGGTCAATGAGAGAGCGCCGTCGGTAGACAACATCCGTTTTGTGTTCGAACGCAGCGAGTGGATAACCGTTGTCGTTGACAGCAATTTGGGGAATGATGACTTATCGTCCTATTTTGAAGACGGCCTTTGGGGTTTCATCGTGCCTCATGAAAACAATCCTGCTTCTCTGGATGCAGCATGGTTTGAGACTGCCATGGATCAGCCTGTGCCCAACTCTCCGATTATCCGCTCGGATGATGGCGAGTTTAGATGGGACACTTATGTCTGGGAACCGTTTGAACCTGGTTTCTACGACCTGTTGTTCACATACAGAGCCAAACCTGTGGCAATGGTTGTACTGAGAATCTATGGGGAAGGCACGCTTTCTGACATTTCCAATGAACAGCTTGAGAAGTTTATGAAGGAAGCCACCACAGAAGCAAAGCAGCTCTGAATGATTAGGAAATTGGTTTGAGATTGGTTTAAGGTTGGGACAACTTGACTTGAAAATCGTTAACAAGCTTTGAGATCAGTATAATTGAGATAAAAACTGACGGGGTTGTTTT
>JAFZUN010000271.1 GCA_017618315.1 Spirochaetales bacterium | reverse complement strand
CGGTACTTACCGTTTCCCACATGGGCATAATCGAGGGCTTTCTGAAAGACCTTCCCGAAGAGATCAGGAAAGAAGCGACAGAGGCCCTTGAGAACAGGAACATTAGCGCCTTGGAGACTTTGGTTTCTGAGAACACCGGGTATTCTGATTCTCTTGGAAAGCTTCTCAATCTTTTGACTTTAAAAGGAACGAATGAGCAGATTATCTCTTATCTCTCAAGTATTGGTGCAGATTCTGCAAGTTTATCTGAACTTCAAGCCATTATTAGTGTTCTGGATTCGGATTCGGTTAGAATTGATTTCTCTGTTCTTGGTAAGATGAAGTACTACAACGGAATTGTTTTCCGCGGATATGTCCAAGGTGTTCCCGTGCCTGTTGTCTCCGGAGGTCAGTATGACAAGCTTCTGGCTGCAATGGGAAAGAACGCAAGGGCAATCGGCTTTGCAGTGTATCTTGATGCACTTGAGAGATTCCTTGCCGGGTCAGAGACAGACGTGAAGGAAGGGAAGAAGACAATCAACATCGCGCTTCCAAAGGGCAGGCTCGGCGAGAAGGTTTACGAGATATTCGCCAAATCTGGTTTTGAGTGTCCGGATATTCTCGGGGATTCAAGAAAGCTTGTCTTTGAGAATCCTGAGAACGGAGTGAGGTATTTCTGGGTCAAGCCCAGCGATGTTGCTGTATATGTCGAGCGCGGTGCTGCTGATATCGGAGTTGCAGGAAAGGACATAACCGATGAGTACCGTCCTGATGTCTATGAGATGCTTGACATGAAGATGGGACGTTGCAGAATGTGTGTGGCTGCAAAGAAGGGTTTCCGTGACAATCCTGATGTGACTCTCAGGGTGGCCACGAAATTCTCTCATATTGCCAAGAGCTATTATGCGTCTGTCGGAAGGGAGATAGACGTCATTCACCTAAACGGATCCATTGAGCTTGCACCGGTACTGGGTATGTCTGATGTAATAGTGGACATAGTGGAGACCGGAACAACACTCAGGGAGAACGGACTTGAGGTAATTGAGACAATCATGCCCATTTCAGCAAGGCTGATAGTCAACAAGTCCTCGTTCGAGTTCAAGAAAAGCGCGGTGCTGAAGATTATGGAAGCACTGGCTGCGGCAGTGGAGGATTGAAATGATAAAGATATATGAATATGGCGCGGTCTCTGACAACGAGATCTTCGCAAGGACATCATCATCTCAGGATGTGTCCGGAATTGTTGCTCCCATACTTGAGGATGTGAGAAACCGCGGAGACCAGGCTCTGCGGGATTATACAAGCAAGTTCGATGGGGCTCAGATAGACTCCATTGAGGTTCCTGCATCTGAGATACAAGCTGCCTATGACTCAATGGATGAAGCGTTCATCAGGGTCCTGAAGACAGCTGCAAACAATATCCGCTCATATCACAGCAGGCAGAAGCGTGATAGTTTTGTCATCTCGGAGAATGACGGAATTGTGCTTGGACAGAAAATCGTGCCTGTATCGGTGGCAGGGATTTATGTTCCTGGAGGAACAGCGGCTTATCCCTCGACTGTCCTGATGGATACAATTCCTGCAAAGATCGCAGGTGTTGGTCAGGTTGTCATGGTGACTCCCCCTGGACGTGACGGAAAGATTAGTCAGGCGGTTCTTGCCGCGGCAAAGGTTGCAGGTGTGGATAAGGTGTTTCGTGTCGGAGGAGCCCAGGCAATTGCGGCTCTTGCGTACGGGACGGAGAGCATCCCCAAGGCAGATAAGATAGTCGGGCCAGGAAACATCTATGTGGCAGAGGCAAAGAAACAGGTCTCCGGTATTGTTTCAATTGACATGATAGCAGGACCCTCGGAGATTCTTATCATAGCCGACGGAAAGTCTGATCCGGCTGTGGTGGCAGCAGACATGCTCAGTCAGGCGGAGCATGACAAGAATGCATCTGCAGTGCTTGTCACAGAGAGCAAGGACCTTGCCTCCAAAGTCTCTGAGGAGATAGAGAGGCAGCTTTCAATCCTGCCACGAGAGCAGATAGCAAGGGCCTCAATTGAGACAAATGGTAAGATAATCATAAGTTCTTCAATAGAACAGGCCATTGAGATAAGCGACAGGATTGCACCTGAGCACCTTGAGGTCTGTGTGGATAACCCGTTTGATTATCTGGATAAGATCCGTAATGCCGGATCTGTTTTCCTGGGCCGCAGCTGTCCTGAGGCACTCGGCGATTATCTTGCAGGTCCTAACCACACACTTCCGACAAGCGGAACGGCAAGGTTCTCATCTCCGCTTTCAGTTGATGACTTCATTAAGAAGTATCAGTTCACTTATTACACTGAGAAGGCTCTCTCCAAGGTCGCGGATGACATAGCGCTATTCGCACGCAGGGAGGGTCTTGAGGCTCACGCACGATCGGCTCTTGCAAGGTCAAAGGAGGCATGAAGATGAGCTGTTTTTTCTCCTATAAATATGCATCCCTAGAGCCATATGTCCCGGGTGAGCAACCCCAGGACATGGCAAGGTACATCAAGCTCAACACCAATGAAAACCCGTTTCCGCCATCGGAGAAGGCCATCTCCTATGCCCACACCCACACAAGGTCGCCTCAGCTTTACAGTGATCCGAACTCCGCGGAGATAACAGCAGCTATAGCGCGCACATACTCGGTGGATCCGGACATGGTTCTGGTGACCAATGGTTCAGATGAGATTCTGAACTTTGCCTT
>JAFZUN010000270.1 GCA_017618315.1 Spirochaetales bacterium | reverse complement strand
CTTGAACAATATTGCAGTGGTGTGTTAGTATATTAGCCGCTTAATATATGTATTCTGTGAAAACACAAGAGGTGATTCATTATGATTAAAGCTGGACAGATAGACAAAGGTACAGCACTTCTGATTAAAGGTCAGCCATTCATCTGCGTTGAACGCGAATTCGTCAACCCGGGCAAGGGTTCTGCATTCGTCAGACTCAAGCTCAAGAGCCCGACAACAGGCCAGGTCCTCCAGGAGACCATCAAGAGCCAGGACAGCGTCGAGGACATCAACGTCGAGCAAATGGACTACCAGTACATGTACAACGACGGCGAGAGCTTCCACATGATGAACGTCGACACCTACGACCAGTTCGAGGTTCCCATGTCCAACTTCGAGGGCTATGAGCTTTTGATGAAGGACGGCGAGACATACAGATGCACCGTCTACAACGATGAGATCCTTGACATCCAGATTCCCTCAAAGGTCGTCTACCTTGTCGCTGAGGCTGAAGAGGCCATCAAGGGCGATACAGTCCAGGGTGCCACAAAGTTCGTCACAACCGAGACCGGACTCAGGGTCAGAGTTCCCATCTTCATCAAGCAGGGTGAGAAGATCAGGGTCAACACCGAGACAAAGGAGTACCTTGAGAGAGTCAACGGCTGAGAATTGCCGTACTTGTCTGGAGGCTGTTGCATAAGCGACAGCCTTGTTTTTTAATACAGGAAAACATGTCAGTCACAAGCCTGGAGCAACTTGAGAAAAGACTAAGACTCACAAAGGAAGAGCTCTCCTGGAAGGAGGGTCCGCTAAGTGTGCCCCTGTGCATCACGGAGCATTATCTGGGCTTAATCAATCCGAATGATCCTGCTGATCCCCTCAGAAGACAGGTGGTTCCCACATGCCATGAGAACATGAGCGATGATTCCGAGTCCCCGGATCCGCTTGAAGAGGTCTGTCACAGCCAGGGCGAGAGATTAATCCACAGATACAGAAGCCGCGTGGCATTTCTTGCCACAGACATCTGTCCCATGTACTGCCGTCATTGCTTCAGGCGCCGCTTCACCGGCAACATGATGGGTCCGGCCTCAGAGAACGATATCCAGAATGTGGCATCATATCTGCGGGACAACCCGTATATTAGCGAGATGCTTCTCACTGGAGGAGACCCCCTCACACTCTCAGATGCCGAGCTTGATCATATGATCGGCATTTTCAGGAAGGCAAGCCCACACCTTATCATACGCATCTGCACAAGATACCCGGTGTCACAGCCAGAGCGCATCACAGAGGCCCTTGTGGCCATGTTCAAACGCCACAGCAGCGCGCCGTTCTATCTTATGACACAGTTCAACCATCCCAGAGAACTCACCCCAGAGAGCATACGTGCGGTCTCATTATTTGTCGATGCCGGCATTCCCGCAATGAACCAGAGCGTACTTCTCAAAGGCGTGAATGATGATGCCGACACTTTGGAGGAGCTCTGCAACGGCCTTCTATTCAACAGAATAAAACCCTACTACCTCTTCCAGGGCGACATGGTCAGCGGCACCTCATATTTCCGCGTCTCTCTCAAAAAAGGCATGGAGATAGAACAGGAGCTTCGCAGAAGACTCTCAGGCCTTGCCATGCCGGTATACACGGCTGATCTTCCTGACGGCGGAGGCAAGGTCCCACTCTGCGGAAGCTACATCGTGAAGTCTCCGGACAAAGAAAAAGGGTCCTGGCTTTTCAGGACCCCTGACGGAGAAACAAGAGTGATTACAGATCCTCAGTCGTGAAGCTGTTCAAGAAGCTTCTGTATCTCTGACTCTCTTATCTGCTTTCTCTGAGCTTCATAATCGTTCTGAGGAGTATATGCGGCAAGCTCTTCAAGAGCCTCGTTCAGAGCCTGCTCAAGTTTTGCAAGAACAGAATCAGTCACACGCTTTGCAAACTCATCCTCATTCTCAAGCACCCTGTTCAGGACTGTCTGCACGAATTCATCCTCGTTTGCCAGGATCTTGTCTGTGACAGCATCAATGACCTCGTCCTCGTGTGAGAGGATATTTGAGGTGGCGATTGAGGATGCCTCCTGAATGATCTCAGCCTTGGCCTCTGCGACAGCATCTTCAACTGCCATCTTCACCAATGAGGCTACATCAACTTCGCCATCTTTAACCTCGAGCTTTCCAAGGGCTTCCTTGATTGCAGCATCAGCATTCTTGCCGGCCTTCTCGACAGCGCTGTCAGCATGCTTTGCAGCGATTGTCTCCATCTCTGCCACAAGGGCGTCGTGCTCTGCTTTCTCCTCAGCCGGTGTCTTGGCGGCAGCTGCAGTTGCTGCTGTGGCTGCTGAGTCAGCGCTCTTCTTGATGATGGAATCAAACGCGAATGCATTCGGCTTAGTAACGAAAATGACTACGCCGCAGTAGAGTACCAGAATGATAAGGACTGTCAATAAAACTAGTTTATTCTTCTTCACGGTAATTACCCCTTGGCCAATTATGCCTGATATTGCATCTTCAATATACCAAGTTTATCACATAATATAAATATTTGTCGATTAAGTTTATCAAAATTAAATTCATCATTGTCCACAACATATACCGGGGCCTCGTAGTCCACATCCCTGTAATCCACATCTGCCTGGGATTTCTCCCTGAGAAGGAACGCTTCCCCGGATATGCCATCCCGATTTACGGCACGTGAGAGCCTGACTTCGTAAGAGGCATCCACATAGATGATGGCATTACACAGCCTGTGGAACCCCGCGCGGTATAAGAGCGCACCGTTTATCACAAGCACCTTCCCGGGATTGGAAGCCTTCCATGCCAGAATCTTACGCTCAAGATACGGGTACAGGATAGCCTCAAGCTCTTTCCTCTTTGAGGGATTGGAGAACACAATATCCCCGATTTCCTTCCTGGAGACACATCCGAAAACCTTCGTCACCACCTCGGCGTTCTCCTCAAGCCCCTCATGGCACATCTTATCCAGGTCCCAGACGAGAATGCCGTTTTTCTCCAGGATGCTCCCAACAACGTTCTTTCCGCTGCAGCTCTTTCCGACCAGACCTATGATCATCAGTGCATCTCTCCCCAACTTCTTCCAGTCTCGACCTCCACACGGAGAGGAACGCTCAGCTCGTATGCATTCTCCATGCAGGTTTTGACAAGCTCCTCCATCTGGGATACCTCATCCTCAGGCACCTCGAAAATCAGCTCATCGTGTACCTGAAGAAGAATCCTCGACTTGAGCTTCTTGTCCCTCATGGCAGAATAGATGGAAAGCATGGCCTTCTTCATTATCTCAGCCGCAGTCCCCTGGATGACGGTGTTCACAGCCACTCTCTCAGCCGCGGCAAGGACAGGCTTGTTTGAGCTGCGGATCTCCGGGATGTATCGGATATGACCCATCTCGGTCCTGACAAATCCGTTCTCCTTTGCCTTTTTCTTGGTGGACTCAATGAAAGCGCTCACGCCGGAGTACTGCTCGAAATATGTGTCGATGAATCTCTGTGCGTCCTTTCTGGGAATCTTCAGGTCATGTGCCAGCCTGAAGGCTGACATCCCGTACAGGATGCCGAAGTTTATGGTCTTTGCCGCACGTCGCTGCTCTGATGTAACCATCTCCGGGAAAATGCCGTAGATTCTGGCGGCGGTCTCCCTGTGTACATCCTTGCCCTCAATGAACGCATTTCTCAGATTGATGTCCCCGGTAACGTGGGAGAGCACAACAAGTTCTATCTGAGAGTAATCTGCGGACATCAGACGGCAACCCGGAGCAGGGACAAAAGCATCTCTGATTCTGCGTCCCTCCTCCGTCCTGATCGGAATGTTCTGGAGGTTCGGATTCTTGCTGGAGAGTCTTCCGGTAGCGGTTCCAGTCTGGAGGAACGTGGTGTGAATCCTGCCCGAAGACTTTTCAATCATCTCCGGCAATGCCTGGACATATGTGCTGAGGAGTTTGCTCAGCGCTCTGTATCTCAAGAGCAGCGCGGGAACAGGATCCTCGGTTGAGATGGAAAGCTCCTCCAAAACATCCGAGTCAGTAGAGAAACCAGACTTTGTCTTTTTTCCGGTGGGCAGATTCCTGTCCACGAAAAGGACCTCCTGAAGCTGCTTGGGAGAGTTCAGGTTGAAGGTCTTTCCGCATAGAGTGTAAATGTCCTGCTGGACTGCATCAATCTCATTCTCAAGCTCCCTGCCGAACGACTCAAGCTTGGTGACATCAAGCAGAATGCCGTTCTCCTCCATGTTGAAGAGGACCTCAAGAAGGGGCATCTCCATTTTGTGGAACAGTTCTGATAGTCCAAGGTCAGCGAGCTTCTTTTCCAGATCCCTCATGTTACGCAGGCTCTGACAGCAGTTCTCAGGATCGAACTTCGTAAGCGATGAGTTAAGCATCCATGATGCAATCATGGTGTCAGCATAGGGATGAAGACCTCTGATTCCTGATTTTGAAAGAGCTTTCATCAGCTCCTTCAGATCCTGGCCTATCAGATTGAACCTCGGAAGCTGCACTGAGAGAATTACAGAAACCTCATCATCAAGGCAGACCTTAATCCTATTATCTCCATCTGCGGAGAGGTAAAGGGAATCATTGATTTCAGCAGCCATATCAGAGCCATCCGGAAGATCTGAGAGGAAGGCCTTTAAATCGGATGCATTCATAACAACATCCTTGATCTCAGATTTAGGCTCGGCCTTCTCCTTTTCTTGCTCCGGGGAATCTGATATCAGAACAAACTTGTCCGCAGGGACAAGACGGCCTGCTGCTTTGGCAAGGGTCTCCGATCCCATCTCGCGGAAGAGACGTACACCCTCATTCCAGTCAATCAGAGCAGAGCTGTAATCAGAGAAGTCAATCTCACCATCATCAAAGACATCGTCCTTGAGCGTCACAAGTATCCTGGAGAGTTCCACATGGTCTTTGGCCGCCTCAAGCTTTGAGGCAACACCTTTGGCGATGGAAGCTATGTTCTCATATGCATTGTCAAGCGTTCCATATTCTGAAAGTAGCTTGACAGCTCCTTTTTCACCTATTCCATTAATCCCCGGGACATTGTCTGAGGAGTCACCGAGAATTGTCAGATAATCCACAATCTGCTCTGGGCCAACCCCGAAGATGGCTTTCACCTCATCGGAGCCACACATCTGGTATTCCTTCTCGCCCTTTCTCGGAGGCCTGAGCGCAAGAACATCTTCCTTGACAAGTTGCAGAAGATCTTTGTCACCCGTGACCATCACAGTCTGGATTCCTTCAGATGATGCTTTCTTGGCAATTGTGGCAATTATGTCATCAGCCTCCATTCCCATGCGCTCAAAATGAGGTATATGCATGGCATCGAGGAACGAGTCAATTACGGGAACCTGAGCATGAAGGTCCTCAGGAGTCTTCTCCCTGTTGGCCTTGTACTGGTCATAGAGCTCATGGCGGAATGTCTTTCCCCTGCTGTCCATGGCAACCACAAGGTACTCCGGCGTATACTGGCGCACCAGGCTCATCATCGTGTTGAAGAACCCGTAGACGGCGGACACATTGTTGCCGTTCTTGTCCTTGAGGGGATTGTTCATGAATGCGAAATAGGAACGGTAGATCTGACCGTACCCGTCAATTATGAATACTCTTCTGGTGGTGTTTCTGCTTGTATCTGACATCAGATGTCATTATACAGCAGGGAGAATCACTTCACAACTCCGGAGACTGCCTCTGCTGCGGCAGCTGCGGCATCCTTGGCAGCTTCAGTCACAGCATCACCCACGGTGTTGACGGCGTTGTCAACAGCTTGACTAACCTTCTCCTTGTTCACCCTGCCTGCAGTTCCGAAGAACTTAAGTGAGACATCCGGGAAGAAGAAGAAAATCACGAAGAAACTTACTATGGCTATTATCAGGGCCCAGAGAAAGCCCATGAACTTGCGGGATCCTTTACCCATCACATCCTCCTCAGAACACCTTCATCTGTATGCAGACCGCTATCTGACCTTCAGTGAAATCATCCCGCCTAGGAATGAGATCCTCCCAATTACCGGCAGCAAGGCTGAAAGTAGTGGGTAGAGTATAAGCCACACCGATGGACATCACAGGCCCTGCAAGGATATCAAGCATTATCCTGTGATGGAAATAGCCCGTGTACAATGCATCAAAGAAATTGTCAGGCTCTCCGACCTCTCCGTCGTTCGAGACGGACTTGACCTCATCCTTGTAAAGGTAGGACACCTTTGGGCCAGTGGTAACACCGAACTTCAGGTACTTGAAGAGGTCAACGGAGATTCCTGCACCGAATATTCCTGAGAACAACATGGTCTGAGTGTCAAGGATGGTGATGTCTCCGGCAACCGTCGGGGGGAAGTTGCTGATGTGTCCCCTCATCTCAAGGCCAATTGCAATCCTCTCCAGATCGAACGCTCCTGAATACCCGCTTTCCTCAACAACCTCATCCGCATTGTTGTAACTCAGATTGATGCCGAGATCAAATGAGGACTTCAGCGCCGACAACGGGAAAACGAGTATTATAAGAACGGCAATCAGGGTAAAAACACGTCTCATGGTTAC
Source organism: Spirochaetales bacterium (assembly GCA_017618315.1). Classification (GTDB taxonomy): domain Bacteria; phylum Spirochaetota; class Spirochaetia; order Sphaerochaetales; family Sphaerochaetaceae; genus UBA9732. Next base: position 1,566 of record JAFZUN010000270.1, on the reverse strand, counting down.
ATGACATGACGCTGCACGGGATCCGTGCAGCGTCGATATCCATTCAAGTCAGTTAATTACAGAAGTGCGAAGCCTACTGTGACACCAAGCTTAGCAGATGCCCAGTTGTCTCCCAGAGCCTTGACGATGTCTCCCCACTGTCCGTTTTCGATTGAGCATGTGGTGGGAAGTGTTGCATAAGCACCGACTGTGAGAGGTCCGAGCAGGACATCAACACCGACGTTCACATCAAAATTGGCTTTCTCAAACTCACTGATGTCGCTGGCATAACCGCCGCCAATTCCGTTTCCGAAGTAGAACTCCTTGTTGTCAAGGTTGTATGTGTATGCATAGCCCAGACCGGTCTTGACTCTGACGAAGAAGATGTCAACAGCGAGGTTTGCAGAGACAAGTCCTGAGATACCCTTGTTTGCTGAGTCATAGAACAGCTTTCCGTCAATACCGACGAATGCAAGCTTGACCTCTGCGTCAGCACCGAATCTCAGAGCATCCATCGTGAACTCTTTGAGGGCACCTTCCTTGACATCGTCAATATCATATGATGATGAGGCTGTGACTCCTAGTGTGAGGTCAATCATTCCCCTACCGGCGAACACGCATGCCGGAATAATCAATGCAATAAGCAGTGCGATGATGATTTTCTTCATTTTTCTCTTTCTCCTATCTGCCGCAAGCGGCATATGTCGCATAAGTTGAATCCGCTTTTCAGCAGACACCCTAAAAACAATGCTCCCACAAAAAAGGTTACACCATTTTCCTTGCTCACTCAAGTGAAGTCTCAAGCTCGCTCTGCCAGACCTTCACGCAGGCATCACTCGGCATACGCCAGTCTCCGCGCGGGGACAATGCCACAGATCCAATCTTTGGACCGTCCGGAAGGCAGGAGCGCTTGAACTGCTGAGCGAAGAACCTTCGGTAGAAGGTCCTGAGCCACTTGAGTATCACTTCGTCAGGATATTGCCCCTCGAACGCATACCGTGCGAGCCTGTAGATCTTTGACGGAGAGCTGCCCCACCTGAGGACATGGTAGATGAAGAAGTCGTGCAACTCATATGGGCCAACAAGATCCTCTGTCTCCTGCTTTCCGGGAACAAGCTCCGGACTGATAGGGGTATCGACGACAGACATCAGGGTCTCTGAGAGCTCCTTGTCGCTTGTGGCCCTGGCGCAGTGGCTCACCAGATGTTTGACCAAGGTCTTGGGAACACCTGCGTTCACCCCGTACATCGACATGTGATCCCCGTTGTATGTGGCCCAGCCGAGTGCCAGTTCAGAAAGATCCCCGGTGCCTATGACTATTCCGTTCATCATGTTGGCGATATCCATCAGGACCTGGGTCCTTTCCCTGGCCTGTGAGTTCTCATAAGTGACATCGTAATTGTCAGGATCCTGTCCGATGTCCTCGAAGTGCTGCATCACCGCATCGCGGATATCAACAACCTTCAAGGTGCATCCGAGTCGCTCAACCATCATCATGGCGTTTGTTTTTGTCCTTGCGGTGGTGCCGAAGCACGGCATGGTCACGCAGACAATGCCGTTACGGTCAAGACCGAGCATATCGAATGT
>JAFZUN010000269.1 GCA_017618315.1 Spirochaetales bacterium | reverse complement strand
GAGCGCGCCATAGCCTGTGGCTTCCGGTCTGATTTTGGATCCGCCCCAGCTAAGTCCCTTACCTGTCAGAACGCCGGTGTTCTCGTTGCGGATCTTGCGGTACTGGCCATAGAGGAAGCCTATCTCTCTTCCGCCGACTCCGACATCTCCTGCGGGAACGTCTGTGTCAGGCCCGATGTGCCTGTAGAGTTCTGTCATGAATGATTTGCAGAAACGTCTGATCTCGTCATCTGATTTTCCCTTGGGTGAGAAATCAGAGCCGCTTTTTCCGCCGCCCATGGGCAATGTGGTGAGTGAGTTCTTGAATATCTGCTCAAAGCCCAGAAACTTGAGTGTTCCGAGTGTGACGTTGGAGTGGAACCTTAGGCCACCCTTGAATGGTCCTATGGCGCTGTTGAACTGTACACGCCATCCGCGGTTGACCTGGATCTCGTGGTTGTCATCCTCCCATTCGACCCTGAACTGCACGATTCTCTCTGGTTCCACGATCCTGTCCAGTATCTTGTTCTTAAGATACATGGGGTTGGAGTTCACTGTGTCAATGATGGAAGCCACAATTTCGCTTGCGGCCTGGATGAACTCGGGTTGTCCCGGATTTTTCTGCTCCAACTGTTTCATGAAGGTGTTGTAATCGTACATCTTGTTCCTCTCCAAACACTTGCATTTTCCTGCAAATCATTTTGCGAAAAATGCATGTCAGTCATTTCATTCATTCAGAATGATTTATCCAATCAGGTCTGAATTTTTGCTATGGTAATAACACGTTTTTGTTCAGTTATGCAATAGGGTTCCGCAGTTATAAGGGTTGCAAATTTATGTATCCAGCAGTGTTTTTGTCGTTGAATCGGGGACAATGATGAATAATTACTCATGTTGATGTATAAAGAGCTTTGGCGTAAGTTCTTGAAACAGATAGTATTGGGGTTGGTTCTGTTTGTAATTCATGAACATTATGTCTGTATAATGCGGACAGTTTTTTCTCCCGAAAAAATATTTTTTTCTTTTGATTTGATGTATATTATCAATATGGATTTCCGCGTAAGCAGTACTGATTTCACCCTAAGTGTTTATGACTTTCTCGATGACGGAACCACAACTCTGGTGTTTCCGACTGAGAACACGGCAAGACACTATCTGTCCGGTTATGTCAGGTCAAGAAAGAGAAGTATCCTCTCCGACAGGGCAATTGCATTTGACTCTTTCAGGGCAAAGTTTTTGCCTCATCACGCGGATCTCAGACCATCCAACAAGTACTACAGGCTTGCCTTTGTTACAAGCTTCCTTGATACGCAAAAGACATCCATGACATATCTCTATAGGGACACCTTACACGAGTTCCGGCTGCGTTTTGTCCCGTTTCTGACCGGTATTCTGCCGTCTCTGGGTGAGACAGAGGGAAGCGTGATAGACAGCAATGATATCCGGAGGGACATCGCAATCCTTAAGGCGTCTTACGGTTCATTCCTTCAGAACAACGGTCTTTTTGAGCCGGGGTGGGAGAAATGCAGCTTTGAGAACGGCCCCGCACTAAAAGGCAGATACATCCTTGTGGGCTCCGATTCTGACATCCAGATGCAGATGTTCCTCAAGGAGATCGGTCCTTCATCTTATGTTGATACGCTGAATAAAAAAGAGCCTAGAAATGTAAAATACCTAAAGTTTTTGACAGAGGAAGCTGAGATTGAGTCATTATTTCAGAAACTTGAGGAACTGAAACTTGCAGGTGTGCCTGTTGAGGACATCCTGATATCCACACCTCAGATGGACAACCTCAGGCCCCGCCTTGAGAGAAAGGGCAGGGAGTATAACATCCCCCTGTCTTTCATGATAAGCCTTCTTCTTCCGGAGACAGTACCAGGCAGGTACCTTTTTGCAGTGCGCAGATGCCTTAATGAGAATATGTCCTTCAGGTCAATGGAGAACCTGCTTCTGAATTCATCCCTTCCTTTCAAGGATATGGAAGCGAACAGGCTCATAATCAGAATCATGACAGAGTCCAACATCCAGGGTGGAAGCCTTGAGTTCTCGGATGACAACCTGTTCTCCGAACTCAGGAAGAACGGCAAGGATGTGGCAGATCAGATTCTAAGATCAAGGGCATTTGAGCTTTACAAGAACATGAAGAGCGCCATGACAGCCATTAGGCGCGCACATGACGGTGATGAGCTTATCAAGGATATCCACGGACTGACGACACTGTTATTCGGAGATGATGAGTTCAGCAGTTCGGATCCCGGGGACAGGGATGTCTACTCATTCATGTTCTCAGAGCTTTCGCAGATCACCAAGGCCATCAAGGAGACCGAAATTGAGATCAGGGATCTTTTCTCTGTCTTCATGAGTGAGGTCGAAAGCCTTTCCTATGTGGAGCAGGACAAGAGAGCAGGGATAAAAGTCTACTCGTATGGACAGGATCATCTGATTAACGTCCCGTGGCATTTTGTGATAGGTCTGAATGAGTCGAACTCCATTGTGCAGAAGAAATGCCTGCAGTTTTTGGAGGACCATGAGGTCCGTCTCCGCGAGAGCTATGATGTGACTGACAACATGATTTCCTGCTATACATCTTCAGGAGACAATGTATGGATATCAGGATCCGAGGTCTCTTACTCCGGAGCCCAGAGCATGCCCACGTTCTTCATCCTGAACAATGCGGTGGATGAGATCAAGGCTCCTGTCTTCAGGGACTATTGTGAGAAAGCAGATCTTAAGAGCTTGGAGACTGCAAAGAAGACGTTCCTCGGAGAAAGAGGAGCCGATTATGCCATAGAGGGAACCGGTCCAGTTAAAGACATCTCCGAAATAAGGCTCTCATACACCTCAATCAGCAATTATGCCAGATGCCCGTACAGGGCATACCTCCAGCTGGATCTGACCAAAGATGTGCCTAAAGATTTCGAGCCATCCAAGCAGGATGACCTGAAGATAGGCTCATTCCTTCATTGTGTGATTCAGGCTTTCATGGAGGCTCATTTCAATGAAACTCTCACCATGGATAAACTTGATGAGTATCATGCACAGCTTGAGGATGTGATGGACAGGGAGCTGGCAAAGAGCAGGGATTTCGATGATCTGACCAAGATGTGCATCAAAGGCAAGTACATGGACTCTCTGAAGTCCGTCCCGGAAATCCTACTCACTCCCAGTACCAGGTCAGGACCAGGACATATAGGGCCGTTCATCCCTCTCAAAAACGAGTTTCCTCTTGACAGTGACAGCTCCTTTACAGGTTATATCGATACGATAATCCAGGACACGAAAGGAAACATCTACCTTCTGGACTACAAGAAGGGAAGCGTGGATGCCACATACCAGCTTGTCCTCTACAAGCGGCTTTATGATAAGAGACCTCCTTTTGGGGACAGCGTTAAAGACTGTTATTTCTACTCAATGGGAGAATCCAAGTTCAAGGGAATATCCACGAATAAATGGCAGGAGCAGGAAGAGAAGCTTGACCATGACATCGAACTTCTCAGGACCGGTTATGCGGCAGGT
>JAFZUN010000268.1 GCA_017618315.1 Spirochaetales bacterium | reverse complement strand
TGCCAGTGAAAGCACGGCGACATCAGATGTGAACATTCCGTAAATCTGGTTCGGGAACAGCAGGAGAATGACAGTGAAACCTGTGAACATGCACATGTTAACAATGCCAATAGTGCCCAGAATCCTGGGAACCCTTTCATATTTCCTAGCTCCAAGGTTCTGTCCGACCATCGATGACCCTGCAGCGGTGAATGACATGGAGACCACTCCGCTGACAACGTTTATCTTGTTGAATATACCTGCAAGCGCTGAATATATGACACCCTCAAGGTTGATCCATGCCATGAGAAGGACCTTTGAGAAATTGACTGCGGCAGACTGTATTGCCATGGGAATGCCCAGAAGCACAAGAGGCTTCAGGACCCTTCCCTTGATTGCAAAGCTCTTAAGCTTGAAGTCGAATCCGAAGCTCTGCCTCTTCACATAAAGATAAATAAGAGAGGAGATAAAGCTCACACCCTGTCCTATCACAGTGGCAAGTGCGGCGCCGAAGACCTCCATGTGGAAGACAACCACAAACACAAGGTCAAGGATTATGTTCAGTATTGCGGCAATGGCCACGAAAACAAACGGCCTTCGGCTGTCCCCCATTCCTCTCAGGATGGCGGAGACAATGTTGTACCCGTAGATGAAAACCAGTCCCGCAATGCATGTGACAAGGTAGTCCATCGCATAGGAATAGGACTCCGCAGGAGTATTGAGGGCATTCAGGAGCGGATACCTCAGGAGAAAACATATGACTGCAATGGTCACTGATGCGGAGAGAAGGAATGTGAACAATGTTCCTATTGTCTCGCTGACCTCCTTCATCCTGCGCTCACCTACATGTCTGGCAATGATCACCTGACCAGCGGAGGCAAAACCCATTGACACAAATGTCAGAAGATGCAGGAGGTCTCCGCCGATTGAGACGGCAGACATCCCCGCGCCGCCTATGAAGCGGCCTACAACGACCATGTCGACTATGTTGTAGACAGCCTGAAGGGCATTGGATATGAACAGGGGAAATGCAAAGACCAGCAATTGTCTTGTGACATTGCCGTTTGTCAGATCTTTGACCATTGTTCCCTGATTTTCCGCCATGGCGCTATCATCCTTCAACAGTTGAAATGACATCCAGACCCATCTCAAGAGCCACATCATTCGCCATCTTCAGGTTCTCAGGAAGAACCTCTACAACACCGGATTCCATTGAGGCCTTGTATTTGGCGTCCTCCATCTCTCCCGGCATGAAGATTCCCCTGGAGTTCTTGGCGAGCTTGGAGCTCTTGAGCTCCGCTATCCTGGAATCAACATCCTGATAGTACTTTGCAGGATCATTGAAGGCACTGATGTCAAATGCCATCATCATGAGGCTGGGCCCTTCGGAGACATCCTTGGCCCTGTCTCCGGTACCACCTCCGAATAGTACTCCGGCCAGGATATCGACCATGACAGCCATTCCCCATCCCTTGTAGCCGGCCATTGGAGGAACCGTATAGTAGTCCTTCATGTTTGTGGTGGGCATACCCTCACGGTCAAGGCCCCATCCCTCAGGAATGGTCTCAATGCCCTGCCTTCTCATGTTTGTCAGCTTTCCGTTAGCCACCACTGTCATGGCCATGTCCAGTACTGGAGAGACTTCCTTGTCAGCTGGGGCTGCAACTGCCACGGGATTGTTTCCTATGACCTTCTCACATCCTCCGAACGGAGCCATGGTTGAATCTCCGGTTCCCATGACATAACCGATCATGCCTGCCTTCTGCGCCATCTGGGCATAATACGCGAGAGCTCCGAAATGGTTGGCACCCTTGACGCAAACGCATCCTATTCCGTGCTCGCGGGCTTTCTTCATGGCATCCTCCATGGCCCTGTACCCCAGTATCTGTCCGCTTGAGCGGTTTCCGTCCCAGACTGCGACCGTACCGTTATCGCGGATGACATTCACCTCCATGTTTGGGCGCATCTTGCCTTCACGGATGAGACGCACATATCTGGCGGTGCAGAGGATTCCGTGAGAGTTCACTCCCCTCTGTTCCGCTTCGACAAGCATCCTGGCAATGATCGCAGCCTCTTCCCTGCAGACTCCGACATTCATGAAAATGGCTGTTATCTTTTCCTCAGCTTCCCTGATTGAGATCTTGACCATGGAAAACCTCCTCAAACCTGTCTTTCAATCTTGATTATCCTGCCCTTGCTGTGCTGGATTGCATTGACAATCGACACAGCGGCAAGACCTGTGTGGCAGTCACCCAAAAACGGAGTTCCGTCCTGAAGTGACTTATAGAACTCATCTATCAGAAGACCGTGGCTCACTCCCCACTCTGACTTCTCTCCTGTAAGAACCTTTGCCTCATGGAAGATAGTGTTTCCGCCCTCCTCCACAATAGTCAGGCCGCTCTGACGCACGGTCATTACAGCATGTTCCAGCCTCAGCTCAAGGTCACATACCTTGGAGCCCAAATAACAGTTGGTGCAGAAAGTCACGATGTTAGCACCGCAGGCAAGCCTGATCAGAGCCATGGCAGTGTCCTCGACCTCATAGTCATCTGTCTCACGGAACTTGGCGTCAAAGCCTGACAGGGAACTGACTCCCCCGCAGTAAGATGTAAGATAATCCACCAGATCCAGGGTGTGGATGCTCTGGTTGATTATGCAGCCCCCACCCTCTCCCGAGTATTTTCCCCTCCATGGGGACTCGGAGTAGTACTTTCCCTCCCTGTTCCACGTGACAAGGCACATGCCGCTGAGAATCTTTCCGTATCTGCCGCTCTCAAGGATCTCCTTGGCCTCTATGGTGGCCTTGTTCAGCCTGTTCTGGAAGCAGACACCCAGAAGCTTTCCGGTCTGTTCGCTCTTTCTGATCATCTGCCTTGCCTCATTGACCGTTATTGCCAGCGGCTTTTCGCAGAAGACATTTATGCCGTGATCCAGAAGATCCATAACAATCTGCGGATGAGTGTTGTGGGGTGTGATCACATGGACGGCATCAATCCCTTTGTCATAAAGGTCCCTGTAATCTGTAAGCGGTTTGCCCCCGTAAGTCTCGGAGAAGGCCTGTGCCCTTTCCGGGATTATGTCAACGCAGTACTCCAATTTGGTGTATCTGTTGTCCTTGAGTGCCTTGCCATGGTTCTTGGATACTGCTCCGCATCCTATGACCGCTGACCTGAACATATCATTCCTCCTTGCCAAGGGACTGCCTGAACTGTCCCGGAGTTATTCCCTCCGAAGCCTTGAAGACCCTCATGAAGGTCCTCAGGCTTCCGAATCCGCAACGGACTGAGACCTCATTCACCGAGACCTCTTCGCTTCCGGAAAGAGAGAGTAGCTCCTTGGCTTTGGTTATCCTGTAATCTGTAAGATAATCCGAGATGTTCTCGGTTCCGTTCTTCTTGAAACATCTTGAGAGGTACGCGATTGAGACACCCAGCCTGTCCGCCACAAGCGACACATTCAGTTGCGGGTCATTGTAGTTCCTCTCAATCTCAGAGACGGCAGATGAGTAGATGGCATATCCCTCACCACCGGCACTGGCCATGAACACTGATTTCCTGTAATCCATCATGTTCGATGCCTGTATGTATGCATTGTGAATCTCATTGACATGACATACAGCCTTTGAGACTGCATGATATGACAGGTCATCCCTTTCCTCCAGCAGTCTTCCTGCGTCGCTGAGCTTTGAGGAATCCGCATTGAGAATCATGGAAACACTGTATTCCGATTTGAACTGAATGCACAGGAAACCATTTTTAGAGAGCTCTTCCTCAATTTCCTGATTCTTGTCTTCCGATGTCTCCGCCAGGAGGATGCAGTAAGAATCAGATACAATGTGTATGCCAATATCCTCCATGACCGAGTCATTCAGAGAAGAATCCTCGTTGAACACAATCCTTGCGATCACATGGGAGCGGTTCTCCTCCTTGAGCTTTGACACTGATGTAACGAACGGCTGGTAAGGACTTTGGACAGGCTCAAGGGTATCAATGTCCGTTCCCGACTGCTCCACCGCATTGGAGAAGCTGCTCCAGTGCTTTCCTACCAGACGGTAGATTGCAATTGTGGACAGGATGACTGCAAGAATCAGAAGAACAAGAACTGTCCTTATTACATTGTTCAGGTCCTTGAAGTACTCATTCTCATTCACCATTACAATGTACCTTATGCCACGCATTGCGGAGTCTGAGGAAAGAACCATATTCCCGTTGATGCTCATGGCACTGCCGCTTTTAAGTTTGCTGATGTTTTGTGTAACAAAATCAAGATCCGAGTTCTTATGATAGGAGAACATCACCTGGTCCAGATCATCATCATAGATGATCAGGTTGAATCCCTGATTCATGCCTTCAGGAATCAATGCAGATACATTTATCAGAACTGCCATGCAGTAGTCGCCGATATTCTCGGACTTGATGAAGCTGAGTGGCCTCAGGACAAGGATCCAGGAAGAATTCTCATAAGGCTGAGAAAGATCTTTGATGTCCGTATAGCTTATATAACCTCCAAAAAACTCAACATTCTGCTCTTTTGAGATCATCAGATTAAAGATTCCATCACTATGAAGATCCTCAAGCCGGCCGTAGTAGAGAGACGAGAAGAAACAGTTTCCGGATGGGGAGAACAGATAGCATTCGCTCAGGTAATTGCGGCTTGAGAGCATATGCCTAAGTTCTGTTGTCTTTGAGTACAGTGTATACTTGTCAAGATCCGACAGAGAATTGATTGCCCTGAGCGTCTTGAATGAATCAGATAGCAACACCTCCTCACAGAGCGAATCCACCTGTTTGAAGGCGGAGTTGAGTTCATTCTCGACTGATGTCAGGATTGCCCTGTTTGCCTTATGAACGGATGATCTGACGACAGAGACACTTGTCACGGCAAAAATGACAAAGAGCACAAACGGGATCATCATTATCAGAAAATATGATAATCCCCATGTTCTCTTCAGTTTTCTCTTGATGCCGGTCTTTGCCATAGCGTCATTCTACCATCCTTGATATTTTAGTCAAATACAATCAGAATACAGGCCCCAGCACGGACTGCAGGAACCGGTCTGCCCTCTCTGGCCAGTCAGAGACTTCAGGGTTGTAAGAGACTCCGCTCTTCATCACCTCCCTGGAGGCAAGTGATATGCCGTGGACTTTTGAGTCATAGAGGTGTATGTCGTTTCTCACTCCAGCCCTGTCAAGGGCCTCCTTGAACATTATGCTGTTCTGACATGGAACCGACGGATCCTTGTCACTTGTCCAGATGAAAGCCGGAGGAGTATCGGATGTGACCTGCTTCTCAAGGCTTACCTTCTCCAGAAGATCAGTCCTGTTTCCTATGAGGTTGTCAATGGATCCCCTGTGGGCAAGAGGTCCCGATGTTATGACGCTGTAGCAGAGAACCAAAGCATCAGGTCTGGACATCTCTCCGTACTCTGGCCAGAAGACACCGAGACTTGCGGCAAGATGTCCTCCTGCCGAGAAACCCAGCACAACAATCTTGCGCGGGTCTGTATTCAGATCATCCGCATTACATCTCACCCACGCTATGGCACGGGCAAGATCCTCCTGCGGCTCAGGGAATATGCCATCTTCCCTATGTCCTTCCTCCAGAGGATTGCAGGTATAGTAAAGGACAGCAGCATTATAGCCCAGAGAGTTGAATCTGATGGCAACAGCCTCAGCCTCACGCTCTGAGCAGAAATGGTATCCCCCACCCGGACAGATGAGTATGAAGGCACGTCTTCTGGACATGTCAATGTTCTCATAATTGGACAGGACATAAGTCCTGAGAAGCGCATTGCCTATTTCTATCTCCCTGTAGATCATCCGTCAATCCTCAAAAATGAATTTGCCGCCGCACTTCTCCCTGAGAAGCCTCTCATACAGGTCACCGTCAACAGGGAGGGCCACCCAGTCTCCGCCTGTCCAGGAGGAGAGGAAGATCCCGTTGATTATCTCCAGGCTGTTTATGCCTTCAGAACCAGGTGCAAGAAGCGGTGTGCCCTTCTGTATGGCATCGCAGAAGTTCTTTATTATCCCGCAGTGTGATGTATAGGTTCCCTTGACGGGGATCTCACACTTCCAGATCTCAGGATGTCCTATCTCACCCTTGAAGCGTTTCTGGAAGTCATCAGTGTCCTCCCTGCAGCGCCAGAAGGACAGGCTGTCGTTCTCAACCACCAGCTTTCCGCGGGTGCCTGAGATCTCAAGCCTGTTTGAGCCGGGCTCATCGGAAATAGTCGTGACATAAGTCCCGATATGTCCGTCAGGATACTCCATCAGGGCATAGACATCATCCTCAACCTCGATGTTCCTGTACTTTCCGTAGTATACCGTAGCCTTGACACGGCTTGGCATGCCGCAGATCCACTGCCACAGGTCAAGGTTATGAGGGTTCTGATTCATCAGAAGACCTCCGCCCTCACCTTTCCAGGTTGCACGCCAGTCTGAGTTATCATAGTATGACTGCGGCCTGAACCATGAGGAGATCAGCCAGTGGCAATGGAGGATTCTTCCAAGCTCTCCTGACTGGACCAGATCACGGGCCTTCTGATAAAGGGGATTGGTCCTCTGGTTGAACATCACACCGAACACCCTATCAGACTTTGCCGCGACCTCGTTCATCTTCTTGACCGCGTTTGTGTATACTCCCGCAGGCTTCTCGCAAAGATAGTGAAGTCCGTGCTCAAGGGCATAGATTCCGTAAACCGGATGCCAGTAGTGCGGACAGGTCGGAATGACAGCATCGACAAGACCGCTGTCCATCAGCTCCTCTGCAGTGCTGAAATATGACACGTCATCACCTGCGAGCGCACGTGCCTTCTCAAGTTTCTTCGGATTGATGTCCGCAATTGCACTAAGACGTGCATTTGGCACCTTGTCAGCAAGAAGAGCAGTCGAGTGCTGGTTTCCCATGTGTCCGAAACCTATGATTCCAATTCTTACCTTCTCCATTCTGTGTTCTCCTTGCCTCAGCAGAGGCCTCTCATGACCTCAAGAGCCTTGATAGAATCCGCCTTCCAGTCATCGCTCTTTCCCTCAATTGACATTGTGCCGTCATAACCGGACTTCTTCAGAAGCTCAAAGAAGGTCCTAACCTCCTCTGTCACTTCTGTAGGATAGTATCTTGTGCCCTTCATCGCTATATGCGTATGCATGAAAGGCGCGCATGTGAGGATCCTTGACATGTCCTCGTTCTCCTGCCACATGTGATAGGCATCGGCAAGAAGCCCCACGTTTGGCAAATTCACATCCGCCTGAAGAGCCGCCCCCTCGGCAAGACTGTTTATCAGATTGGTCTCTGCCCTGTTCAAAGGCTCAATGGCCACACAGATACCGTACCCCGATGCGACCTTGCCCACAATCCCGGTAACCTCAACAAGCTGCCTGTACGCAGTCTGCCATGTCATTCCTTCCGGAACAAGGCGGCTCTTGCCACTTCCGAACACAACCAAGTCACAATCAAGTGCCCTCATACGTGAGAATGCAATGTCAAGGTAATCCCTCATGGCCTTCTCATCATACTGCTTCCCTATCACCACCATGTTCTTCGGGAAAAGAAGTGCACAGCGCTCCATCTTTATCCGGGTTTTCTTGAAAAGCTCAAGGGTAGAGTCGAACTCCTCCTTGCTCCAGAGCGCAAACTGGTTCAGCTTACCGTCAATGTAATCATAGCCTGCATCCTGTATCTCAAGCACATTCCTGATGTCAGCGCAAAGTCCGAATCTCATATCCTCTTCACTCCTTCCCTGCTTATGAGCCACTTTCCTTCAGGCCCATCAATGAGGATGTCACCGTCCTTGATGGACGCACAAGCCTTTACGTCAGCAGGCCTTATCACTGTAACCGCCATGAACGGAGCCTTTCCGCCATAAGCCATGGTCACCTGACCTATGGGCTGCCTTACAGGATAGCC
>JAFZUN010000267.1 GCA_017618315.1 Spirochaetales bacterium | reverse complement strand
GTGGCAGCTGGCAATAGCCGAACTGAACTACGACACAAGTCCCAGAAGCTGGAATCTGGAAGATGAGCTTCCATGGGACTCAGTCTCCATGAACGTCTCAAAAGCTTATCTCAAAAATGAATATGAGAAAGCCTCACGCCATGAGCTTACTCATATCTGCGGCTCTGAATGTGACCACAGATGCGGTGTCTGCTCAAAGGTTGGATCTAAGGTAATTAAGGCAGAGAACAGTGGTCTTGAGGCATCCAGGTATCCTGTTCACGTGATTCCTCCTGCATCTGAGTATGTCCAGACCATACTTACATATGAGAAGACGGGAAGGGCGGTCTACAACTCACATATAGCTGTCATGAGGCAGTTTGAGATGGCATTCCAGAGAGCCAGCCTTGATGTCATGTTCACCCAGGGCTTCAATCCAAAGCCCAAGATGGAGTTCCTCAATCCCATCTCAATGGGTGTCCACGGAGATAATGAGCTTCTTCTGTGCGAGCTTCCGGTGAGCCAGATAACCCCAGATACAATCAACAAGCTCAACAGTGCACTTGCTGAGGGATTCACTGTCAAGGACATAAAGGTTCTCCCGCCCAATCCCACAGGCAAGAAGATCTCGCTTTCAAGCAAGATGAACGGCAGTGTGTTTGAGATTTCAGAAATCACCGATGATGAGATTGGAAAGATCCTTGAGGCTCAGTCCGGTACAGGAAACGGCGATTACATGATGGAGAGAGTTGGAGAAGGTGTGTATCGTGTTACCGTTTTCGGTGACAAAAACATCTTCAAGCTGCTGTTTCCGAAAGAGATGAGCAAATTCCACATTGCAGGAAGCTGCCATATTGTCAGACATCATATTGATATGGAGAGATTATGATAGATTATGAGCTTCACAAAACAGACGATATCCGTAAGGACATGAGTAATCTTTACGATATAGTTGAATTCCTCCGTGATCCCGAGAACGGATGCCCCTGGGACAAGGAGCAGATGCCCCGTGATATCGTACGCAGCATGCAGGGCGAGATCTATGAGTATGTCGATGCCCTTAATGACAATGACAAGCCTCATCAGAGCGAGGAGCTCGGAGATGTGTTCCTTAATCTGTTTCTTCTTGGCAAGATTCATGACCAGAACGGTGATTTCTCACTTGCAGAGTGCCTGAATGATGCATGTGACAAATACATCCGACGCCATCCGCATGTATTCTCAACAACAGAGGTTAAGAACACAGAGGAAGTGCTCAAGAACTGGAATAAGATCAAGCAGGAGAAAGAGGGCAGGAAAGCCTCAGAGACAGATTTCTTTGACGGTGTCCCTAAGGATGCGCCTGAGCTTGAGCGTTGCTACAGCATCTCCAAGAAAGCAGTGAAGGTCGGTTTTGACTGGCCGGATACAGAGGGAGTCGCAGATAAGGTCAGGGAAGAGCTGCAGGAGGTTCTTGAGGCCAAGACGCAAGAGGAGACGATGGATGAGCTTGGAGATCTTCTTTTCACAGTCGTCAACCTGTGCAGGAAGAAGCACATAAAGCCCCAGGATGCGCTCTCATATGCAAATAACAAATTCACCAGACGCTTCAACATTCTGAAGCAACTTGCTGATGAGAGAGGTCTTACACTTGAGAATCTGACAGCTGAGCAGTATGACGAGCTTTGGAATCAGGCTAAGGAAATCTATAAGCGGAATTATTGACAGATAAAGAAATCTGGATGATATTATAAACAAGAGGCACTGCCGATGAACGGCTGACCTCATAAATCTATTGCGATAACCGCCCAGACTTATGCAGAAGTCAATTGGGCGGTTACTTCTTCAAGGCAGCTATTAGTACGGCGAGGATCAGAAGAACCAATGCCAGTATTTCATAATCACTCATGAAACATCACCTCCTTATCAGCTGTAGGCCGAATCGAGAGGCAACGCCTCCCGATATCCGCATTGCAGAAATGAGAGGTCAGACCGTCCATCCGTTTATGGCAGTGCCATAACCATTATTGCATTCATTTCCTGACGGTTGTAGGGGCAAAAATGGTTTTTTTGTGTTGGTAAACCAACTTTGAAATAAGTAGAATGAATATGATATATGCAAGAAAATCATTATTATATGGATAATTTCTAAGAAATTACATGTAATTTAATTATTTAAATTTAAATAATTAACTTTGATAAATATTGAAGTAGAATCTATATATAATAACATTGAACCAACCTTAAACTTACATGCTTATTTTGTAATATAACTTAGGTATTGATTTATAAAAGTAGAAGCTATATAATATAAGTAGAATGTATTTTCGGAAAAGAGTGTTTTTGGAGGTCTTGTCATGTCATCAGAAAAATCCTCGAAATTTGAATCCGTCTATAATGAACTCTTAAATTCGATTCAGAACGGTGATTTTCTTCCTGGAGAAAAGCTATTGGCTGAGAGTGATCTTGCTGCAAAATATAACGTGAGCAGAAACACTTTAAGGCAGGCTATCACGCTTCTTGTGCAGGACGGTTATCTGACAAATCAGCAAGGCCGCGGAACATTCGTGCTTCAGAATATCCCTGAAGAAACATACAGTTTTGAACGCATCTCTGATCCTATGGTCAAAGCTGCTAAGAACGAAGTAAGTGATATAGTGACCGTATATTCAATAATTGTCGCTGATGAGGTGCTTCAGCAGAAATTCCGCGTGGATTCTTCAAAACTGTTTTTAAAGATTCATATTGTCTATAAGACAGATGACCGTGTGATTGGATTCACAGATTCAGAAATCCCTTATGATCTGGCCGCAGGATCAAAAGTTCCGTTGGATAACATTGATGCAATCTATGATTTCTACAGATATCAGATCTCAAGGGCTGATGTGAAGGCAAAGACAGAATTATCTGTTTCTGTTACGGATTTCGGTAACACTAAGGATGATCTGTATCAGCAGGAAACCGCCATAAAGCTTGATTCTATATATAAGGATAAAGCCGGTAATACAATCATGACGCAGACATCATATATGAATCCGTCTGAGTATGTGATAACATTCTATAAGACATTTGGTATATAAGGCACTTCTAAAATTTAACAGAAGATGCATTATATCCAATTCTGAAAAATGTCGCCATATAGTCCTCCGGAGGGAAAATGAAGACCAGATACCCTGATTATACAAATAGCAACATGAATATCTCCTGCTCTATCCTCAAGTACTTTGGATGTGACATCAGACATAATTCCCTCAGTGTGTTGGATGATATCCTTCAGATTAAGAAACCCAGAAACGTTGTGTTCATGCTCTTTGATGCCATGGGGATCTCTATTCTCAACAGACATCTTCCTGAGGATTCTTTCATAAGAAGTCACTTGGTAAGTACGTTATCATCCACATTTCCTCCTACAACTGTAGCTGCCACAAATTCAATCAACAGCGGACTGACACCGCTTGAGACCGGTTGGCTTGGCTGGATAACATATTTCAAGGAAGTTGACCAGAATGTTGTGACTTTCTTCAATACTAAGCAGAGCAATGAGGACGAGCCTCTAAATGTGCCTCATCTTGCATACAGCACCCTGTTCTACCCCAGTATGAGCTATATGGTCAAATCAGCTAATCCTGATATACAGACAATGTCTTTCTCCCCGTTTCCGACATTTCCCACAGATCCTTATACCAAGACTGAATCAATCAAGGATTCATGCGACAGAATCGTTGACATGATAAAAGACGAAGGAAGACACTTCATATATGCATATTGGCCGGATCCTGACTCAACAATGCATGAGAAAGGCGTGGATGATGATTCAATCACTTTGATTCTCAAAGAGATTGACAGGAATCTTGAGAGTCTTGCCTCGAAAATCGGAGATGACACTCTTGTACTAGTCACGGCCGATCACAGTCAGATCAATGCAAAGTGGTTCTATCTCTGTGACTACCCTGATGTCTGGAACTGCATGATAAGACCACATAGCATTGAAGGAAGAGCTGCAAGCCTCTTTATCAAGGACGGCATGAAAGAACAATTCGTCAAGGCTTTCAAGAAGCATTTCGGAGGTCACTTCATCCTTATGACACATGAGGAATTCCTTGAAAGCGGACTTCTCGGAACCGGAGTCCCCCATCCCAGGACTGACGGTTTCATTGGCGATTATGTGGCTATTTCAACAGATGAGTACTGCCTTGCCTCATTCCATACGGATCATGAGCACAAAGGCATGCATGCAGGCCTCACAGAAGATGAGATGCTGGTTCCGCTAATTGTCTTGTAAGTAATTATTCTTCTGAAACTACTCTGATATAGCCGACGAACTTGAGGTCTGACCAATAGTGGTTTGTGTAGTTGTTACTCTTGACGCTGACTGCGGCATAAACACCGATGTAATTCCCAACTTCTGTTGAAGGATCAAGAGTAAGGGTTTCGACTTGGATTCCACCTATTGAGAGCAGAATTTTCCCGTCCAGATAATCAAGTTTCACATCTCTGGAGAAATCATCAGTATTAGGCAAGAGGATTGTGTAATCAGGGTCAGTGATGACTAAGCCGTTCTTCTCAAATGCATAGACATTGATGCTGCTGGCTGTGAGTACAGGTGAGCCTTCTGTCACGTCAACGTTTGCTCCGTTGTATTCGGTAGGAACAAACTGTTTCTTAAATTCTGATGTGATTGCAGATCTGCTTGGCGGTGTAGTCTCTTCAATATGATAGAGAAGCAGAAGTCCTACCCTGCCCGAGTCCCCGAGCGAGTCTGAGCAGTTATATGCCACAGTGAAGGAATCAGTATTATTGCCGGAGCTTACTGAGCTGAATGATACCTTGGGGACAATATAAGTAGGAATTCCACAGGAGACTGCAAAAAATAAAAAAACAGACGCCACTGCCAAAATAATCATTGACGTATGGCGTCTGCTTCTCATGTATAACTCCAATCAGAGAACGTTTGCAAGATTCTTGGCAAGCATTCCGTATTCAGAGCTGGGATAGTAGTCAGCAACCTGGGCGAATGTGGCCTGGGCAAGCTGTGTGTTGCCCTGCTGCATGTAGATCCTTGCGACATTGAACAATGCCTTAGGAGCCACACCACTCTCCATGTAATCGTTGTAGACCTGGTTGTAGAGGTCAAGGGCTACTGTTGTCTTGCCTTGAGCCTCTGCACATGCTGCCTCGTTGACAAGTGACAACGGAGCAAGATAGATCTTTGTGTTGAGGTTGAATGTATCAGCAAAGGCCTGCTCTGCCTCAGCATACTTCTCCTGGTCGTAGTAGCACAGACCAAGGAGATAAGAAGCCTTGACTGATGCATAGGATGAACCCTTGATCATTGACTTGAGCTCAGCTTCAAGAGAAGCCCAGTCCGGAGTCTCTTCCGCGAGCATGTTGGCATACTCCTGCTCCAGCTCAGTGATTCTGATCTGTGCCTTCTCCTTAGCATTGTTGATTGCATTTACAGTGATGATGGCAGCGATAAGACCGACAACAATGACTGCAGCAATGATAATGACCAGGATGCGGTTTTTCTGGAAGAAGTTGGAAACTGTGCCGATCATTTTCTCTTCGGCAGTCAGCTTCTCCTCTTTAGAAAGATTCTTTGTCGCCATCGTTATTTCTCCTCACGTGAAGAAATGAGATCTGCGAGTGTCACCACATCGTCATCATCGGAGTTAGCCATGTACTTGGCGACATCAGACTGCTGCTCACGTCTCTTCATCTCCTTGATTGAGAGAGAGAGCTTCTGCTGCTGAGGAACAACATCCATGACCATAGCTGTGACGCTGTCATCGACGTTGAATCTCTTGAGAGCCTCGTCTGTGTACTCCTCATCCGGTCCGACTGTTGCGAACTTGGGGATAAGTCCTTCAATGTCACCAAGAACCTTCACGAAGACACCGAAGTCGGTGACGTTGGAGACTGTTCCGGTGATGATTGAGTACTTGGGATACTGCTGCTTGAGTGTCTGCCAGGGGTTGTTCTCCAACTGCTTGACACCAAGTCTGATCCTGCGGTTCTCCGGCTCAACCTTTGTGACTGTGACATCAATAATGTCGCCTTCCTTGCAGAATGATGACATTGACTTGACCTTCTTGGTCCAGGAGACATCATCAACATGGAGGAATCCGTCGATTCCCTCCTCAAGGTTGACGAATGCACCGCTGTTTGTGATCTTGACAACAGGTCTTGAGAGCTGTGTTCCAACAGGATATCTCTCAGCGATTGAATCCCACGGGTTGCTCTGGAGCTGCTTGATTCCGAGAGAGACTCTCTTCTTCTCAAGGTCATAACCGAGGATCTTGCACTGTACGACATCACCGATGTTCAGGACTTCCTTGGGATTGTTGACTCTCTTTGTCCAGCTCAGCTCTGAGATATGGGCAAGGCCTTCAATGCCAGGAGCGATCTCGATGAATGCACCGAATGTTGTCATCTTTGTGACAGGAGCTGTGACAACATCACCGACATGGAAGTTCTCCTCGAATGTTGTCCATGGATCCTGCTGCATGTGCTTGAGTGAAAGGTTGATCTTCTTTGTCTCAGGATCGATGTTGATCAGTCTGAGCTGGATTTTCTCACCCTTCTTGACGAAATCACGCGGGCGGCTCACGTGGCCCCATGACATGTCGTTGAGGTGAAGAAGACCATCGAATCCACCAAGGTCAATGAATGCGCCGAAGCTTGTGAATGACTTGACAACACCTTCAACTACATCGCCGATCTTGACTGTTGAGAAGAACTTCTCCTTGTTCTCCTTGATCCTTCTCTCAAGATAATCACGTCTGGAAACAACACTCTTGAGCTTGCTTCCGCCGTGGAACTTTTCAATGATGAAATAATCCGAGATACCGATAAGGGACTCCGGATTCTCTGTTCTGGTGATGTCAGCCTTTGAAAGCGGGCAGAATCCATAATAGTCAGATCCGAGATCAACCTCAAATCCGCCATTGATGACCTTGACGAACTTTCCCTCAACAGGGGTCTTGTCGTCAGCAGCTTTCTTAAGCTCTTCGCCTCTGGCCTTAACGTCTGCCTTCTTCTTGGAAATGATGACCTGACCACCCTTTCCTTCCTTGTTGACAATCAGAACGGTGACGGGATCGCCGATTGCGGGGACCTCATC
>JAFZUN010000266.1 GCA_017618315.1 Spirochaetales bacterium | reverse complement strand
GTCTCTTTCTCTCTTGGAATAGCAGCCAGGGCAGTGGGACTGACAGCCTTCCAGGGGTTTCTGGCAAGCCTTCTCAACAGTGCGTCCGCAGGTGAGTATGCCCTTTTCTCACTGATAGGTGCGGGTGCATCTATATTGGAACTGGTCTTTGTTACCTTGGTGGCGAACGGAAGATACCTTCTTATGAGCTGCGCCATGGGTCAGAAGTTCTCTGAGGACACGCCCCTGATCCACCGTTTCGGTGTGGGCTTCTACATCACAGACGAGCTTTTCAGCCTCTCAATAACAACTCCCGGCAAACTAAACCCTTACATCAACTACGGAGCTATAGCCATAGCGGTTCCCGCATGGTCTGTAGGAACTGCTTTGGGTGTCATTGCCGGAAACGTTCTTCCCGCGCGGCTTGTCAGTGCCCTGAGCGTTGCGCTTTACGGCATGTTCATCGCATGCTTCATTCCGCCGGCAAAACAGAACCATATGCTCCGCTTTGTCATTCCTGTGTGTTTTCTTCTGAGTTACATTGCATTCAGGCTACCGTATATCGGAGAACTTTCCGAAGGAACCCGGTCTGTGATTCTGACAGTGATAATCTCAACTGTTCTTGCAATTGTGTTCCCGCTTAAAGAGGACGGAAGTCAGGAGGCACAATCATGAGCGCTTATGTCTACATCATCGGAATGTGCCTCATAACTGCAGTGATCAGGATTCTTCCGCTTCTGGTCCTGAGGCGTCCAATCCAGAACAGGTTCCTCAGATCCTTCTTCTACTATGTGCCTTATGTGACATTGTCTGTGATGACATTCCCCGCCATAGTCAATGCCACGGCCAGCCCCGTTGCAGGAGCTGCGGCTCTTGTGGCAGGAATAGTGCTTGCTTGGATAGGTGCCAACATGATCACCGTTTCAGCAGCCTGCTGCGTGGTGGTGTTCGTGCTTGAGCTGATTATCTAATTGCACTCAGACAGAATTCCAATCAGTCTCTCAAGCGGAATGCCTATTATGTTGGAGAAGCTTCCGTCAATTGCATCAATCAGCCTGAAGCCGTTCTCCTGAATCTTATAAGCGCCTGCGGCACCTTTTGGGTCTCCTGTTGAGACATACCAGTTTATGTCTGACTCACTTAGCTTGTGAAAGAGCACGCGGGTGACATCGCAGACAACCTCTGTCCTTCCGGTTTTTGGAACATAGACGCTCATGCCTGAGTAGACCTCATGCCATTTGCCTGAGAATGAGCGGAGCATGGATCGGGCATCCTCATCATCCTTGGGCTTCCCCATGAGCTTGCCGTCAAGGCAGACCAGAGTGTCTATGGCAACTGCCGGAAGATCCGGGTTGAATTCGGGGCTTCTCAGATAGCTTTCCATCTTCTGGGAGGAAAGCGAGGTGACAACCTTTTCTGGCTCTGTCTCCCCGCATATCTCCCAGATGTCCTGTGGTCTTGTGATCACCTGGATTCCGGCATTCTCCAGGACCTTTCTCCTGTTCGGAGACTGTGAGGCAAGCACAATGACAGGGCATGTTTTTCTGAGTTTCTCCTGAACAGACCTTTCAACAACAGGACACCTGTCCACCGCGTTGCCTCCTTATGATTATTTCCTTTTTATCGAGTTGAGGATTATCCTGAACACTGCGAAAAGCACACCGGCTATGGGCCAGATCTTCCAAGCATCGGCCCACTTTCCGGGAATCAGGAACTGGAACACCATGAAAAGCGCAGTCACGGAAAGCCAGTAGATGGTGTTGAAGCCAGCAAATATCGGGCTCGCGGATTTCTCGGCACGTGTGTAGTCTCCTTCCTCAAGAAGCTTGTTGAAGCATCCCATTATAGTGCTGGCAAGCACAAAGCCGTAACTTGCAAAAGCCACCATCAGAAGTATGAAGCACACGTCCATAACAAACACGAAGTCCGGAGCATTGAAGCAGATGGAAATGAAGAGGGGAATCACTGACACAATGCACATCACCGTACAAATGGTGTTGATTCTGGTGTAGCGTTCCTTATAGTCTTCCTTGCGTTTTCTCACCACGCTGGACACACCGTATTCGGTCTCGAACGGTTCCTTCTCCAGGAATGCAAAGTCACTTGCAGCTGCCGATGTCTTAATGAATCCGACGACTCCGAGTGCCACCATGAGGATGAGCACACATAGTCCTGCTCCGACCGCAGCGTTCTCGCTGATTTTGACAAGAGGTGACTCGCTGAGCGCAATCAGAAACAGCATGACAATCGGTGAGGCCACGCAGAGCAGTGTTGACAGTGCTATGCCAGACGCGGAGCGTGTCCTGATATCCATATATCTGGAGGCCTCCTCCATGGTCACTCGCCTGAGGCCTGTGTCCTCCTGTTCGACCTGAGGAATCCTGTCGTCAAGGTCCGAAAGCTCATCCTTGAGAAGGTAATCGGTCGAGACACTGAACACAGTGCTCATCTTCACTATCTTGTCCATGTCGGGAAGGCTCTGCTCGCTTTCCCATTTGGATACTGACTGTCTTGATACTCCGAGCTGCTCGGCAAGCTCCTCCTGCGACCAGCCCATCTTTTTTCTCAGATTAACGATCTTTTCCGCTAATATCATTTTTCACTCCTTTCCGTCCGCGTCAGCAACTTGGCTTGTCCGCTTCA
Organism: Spirochaetales bacterium; assembly: GCA_017618315.1. Taxonomy (GTDB): domain Bacteria; phylum Spirochaetota; class Spirochaetia; order Sphaerochaetales; family Sphaerochaetaceae; genus UBA9732. The sequence continues at coordinate 9,186 of JAFZUN010000266.1, read as the reverse complement.
GGTGGTTCCATGCTAGGCATTTGTCAGGTTGCACACAACAAACCGTGCTTGGAAATGTGTCAACCGGTGGTTGCAATTGCCTATATTTTGCTTGTCAAATGATGATTTGTGCAAGAAGCGATGGTTTTCCGTCCTCAAAATATAGCCCGCAATCAATCACGTTGCCTTCCTTCTTATATGCCATTGAGAGCACATCACCCTCGTGGGCTGAAGTCTTGAAAACAACGGTGATTTCCTTTATGTCCATGTCCTTGAGCTCCTGGATACTGAACATGCCCATAAGGGCGCGCACATAGGCTGTGTTGTTCATGTGCTGTCCCATATCGATGTCCGAAGATGTGACTTTATATGTTCCTTTTATGCTATAAGTGCCATCAGCGGGCATTATTCTGGGGAAATCAATGATAGGGAAGGGCTCGTCGTTGAATACAAGATCCTCCGGGAATATGTCACTCAGGTTCGCAAGGCGGCCCTTGCCCAGGTCCATCACGGCCCATTCAGTGCGTCCCTCTGCCAGCACCCCGCTCGAGTCCTTGATCCTGTAGCATCTGTCGGTTCTGAGGGATCCAGGTCTCACCGGCCATGTCTGGGCCTCGACAAGGTCACTCATCTTAGGTCTTTTGTAGAAGCATATTCTGGTCTTGACTGTCAGCCAGAAGAGGTTTCTGTCCATGAGTGTGATCTGGTCACAGCCAAGCTTCCCTGCATGGGCGTTGGCGATATCCATGAATAGCCTGAATGTCTCATAATATCCCAGCCTGTTCACATAGTCCGTCTGGCTGGGAAGGATGCAGATATCAGTGCAGTATTTGTTGATCAGTTCCATGCCTCACAGTGTAGATGAAATCGAGCGCTGTGTCACCTGAAGCCTAACTAAATATAAAAACTGTTTACAAATCAGAACACAAATGTCTATAATTTTCAGAGTGAAAATAATTGTCAGCGGAGGTTTTAATGCAGTTCGCTTACATACCAATCGGGGTTCCGACATTTGACCTTGAGGTGGCCGGGGACCAGTTTGAGAAATCATGTTTCCTGATGTGTGATTGTTTCGGATCAGAGGCTGTGTGTCCGGAGAAGATGCTTCTCTCAATCCCTGACTTGAAGGCATTCCTCTCTCAAATCAAGCCCGATCTGATTATCCTGCAGAACATCACATTCGCCAATTCTGCATATTGCTCGGAGGTTGTCTCCGCATTTCCGGAGACTCCGCTTCTTCTTTGGACACTGAAGGAGCCTGTGATTGACGGCAAGCGCCTGAGGCTCAACTCCCTCACCGGCGCATACTCTGCGGCAAACATCATGAAGAGTCTTGGCAAGAGCAACTTCGGTTATGTGTTCGGAAGTCCTGAGAGTTATGAGGTAAGATCCTCTCTGGTCTCCCATGGCAAGGCAGTCAGGACGCTTAGTGAGCTCAGCAGCTGCAAAGTAGCCGCAATAGGGACCACGCCGGAAGGGTTCGGTTTCGGAAGGGCAGAAGCTGCAGATGTCCGGCGTGTCTTCAAGAGCCACCTTATGAGCATTGAGCTCAAGGAAATCCTGGACAAGGCCAAATCCTATGACATCGACGAATGCGCTGATTATCTGAAGGACTTCAAGTGCACATGCTGTAGTTATGAAGATATACCGCAGGCAAACATGGAAGGCTATGCCCGCCTGATGAAGGCCTATTGCGATTTCTGCACGCAGAACAATGTGAAGGTCATTGGTTCAAGATGCTGGCCGGACCTCTTCACTGATTTCGGAACTCCCAACTGCGCTGTCCTGTCCATGCTCAACGACATGGGAATCTCAAGTGCCTGTGAGGGCGACATGTACGGCGCCATCTCAATGTTCATAGCATCCAGGCTCAGCGGAGGCTCTGTCTTCTTCGGGGATCCCGTCTCAATGGATGAGGATGAGAACACCCTCACTTACTGGCACTGCGGAATGTGTGCCCCGTCACTTGCATCAAAGCCAACAATCGGTGTGCATCCCAACAGGAAGATCGGCCCTGTGATGGATTTCGGATGCAAGGGCTCAAGTGCTGCCACAATCTTCAGGATCGGCCGAGATGCAAAGGGCGATTTCCGTGCCTTTGTGGCAGGAGGCCAGACCCTGGACAAGCCAAAGCAGTTCATAGGCACCTCTGTGGTTGTAAGGACTGATTTCAGTGCCAGAGATCTTGTCTATGACTCTGTCACCGACGGGTGGGAGCCGCACTATGTCGTCGCTTATGGCGACATCATCCAGGATATCGAGGTCCTGTGCAGGATTCTCGGCATTCCCGTGAGCAGATTCTGAGAAAAACACGGAGGCTGTATGGCTGATCTTGAATATCTTGAATCCTTTGCGTCTGAGGCAAGGAAGAACTGCCTTTTCTGCATTGCCAACCTCGGCGTGGGACATGTGGGAGGGTCTCTCTCAATTATCGAGATTCTGACGTATCTTCTGAACGGTGAGATGCGTAACCTTTATCCCGATGATCCGGGGTGTGAGGACAGGGACATGCTGGTGGTGTCTAAGGGACACTCCGGGCCAGCGCTTTATTCCATTCTGGCCAAGAAGGGATATTTTCCCATGTCCTGGCTGAATACGCTCAATCAGGGCGGCACAAGGCTTCCAAGCCATTGTGACCGCAACCAGACACCTGGAATAGACATGAGCACAGGATCTCTGGGGCAGGGAATCTCCGCAGCATGCGGAATTGCATATGCTGCCAAGCTGAAAAAAACTGACCAGAGGACATACTGCATAATAGGAGACGGTGAGACGGAAGAGGGCCAGAACTGGGAAGCTGCCATGTTCGCCAAGGCCAAGTGCCTGGACAACCTCATTGTTATTACCGACTACAACAAGCTTCAGCTTGACGGTCCTGTTGCACAGGTTCTGTCTCTGAATGACCTGGAGACAAAGTGGCGTGCCTTCGGCTGGGAGGTCATCCGCTGCAACGGACATGATCTGAAGGATCTGGACAGGGCTTTCAGCCAGTGCCATGAGAGAAACGGACAGCCCAAGATGGTCATCTGCGACACCGTCAAGGCAAAGGGATTTCCGAGGCTTGAGAACAAACCAGAGAGCCATAACGCCAACATCTCACTTGATGAGGTCAAGGAGCTCTACAATAATGATGTCCCGTCATGGCTGGGAGAGAAGGACAGGCCCGAACCCCTGAAATTCAAGAAGGCATCTCTGCCTAAGCCTGCTTCTTCCTGCATTGAGGACACAAGTGTCGAGATGCGTCAGGCATATTGTCAGACTTTGATGGACATAGCTGAGAAAGACCCGCGCCTTGTGATCCTTGAGGCCGACCTGATGAAGTCATCAGGCACAGTGCCCTTCATGAACAGATTCGGAGTCAGGGCAATAGACTGCGGCATTGCGGAGGCAAACATGGTGGGAATCGCAAGCGGACTGAGCGTCCAGGGCTATATCCCGTTTGCAGCCACTTTCGCATGCTTTGCAGGACGCAGGACCTTTGACCAGTTCTTCATCTCATCCAACTACGCAAGGCTTAACGTCAAGCTTGTGGGAACAGATCCGGGTGTCGCTGCGGTCTACAACGGCGGGACACACATGCCGTTCGAGGACATAGGGCTCATGAGGATGATTCCGGATCTGGTGATTGCTGAGCCAAGCGACGCAGCATCCGTCTCAGGTCTGGTTCGTGCCATGTACGATTATCAGGGATGCTGCTATCTCAGGCTTCAGCGCAAGGACTCTCCCGCCATCTACGCCAAGGATGAGAAGTTCGAGCTCGGACGCTCCAAAGTGCTTGCAGAAGGTAAGGATGTCACACTGATAGGCCTTGGCGCAGTGATGATGCAGCAGGTCTTGAAAGCCGCTTCAATGCTTGAGAAGGACGGCATCCACGCCACGGTGATTGATGCCCTTACTGTGAAGCCGCTGGACAGCGGTCTTATTCTGGCGAAAGCAAAAGAGACCGGAGCCATTGTCACTTGTGAGAACCATCAGGTTGACGGTGGTCTTGGCATGGCCGTGACAAAGCTGCTGGCAGATGAGAATGTCCCGTGCAGGATGGGTTATATCGGAATCCAAGGCCGTTTCGGTCAGGTCGGAAACCTGGATTATCTGATTCATGAATACAATCTCTCGGCTGAGGATATCTGTGCCAAGGCCAAGGCAATACTGGAAAGAAAGTGAGGAAAGAACATGAGAATCGCAATAGCATCTGATCTGAGCGGATATCCGCTGAAGAAGGCAATAGCCGAGCATCTGAAGGAGAAGGGGATTGAGGTCCTTGATTTCGGAATCCCCAATGAGAACGAGCCGCATCCGTACACAGAGCAGGCACCGAAGGTCTGCAAGGCAATCCAGAGCGGTGAGGCGGAGAAGGGAATCCTGATCTGCGGTACCGGACAGGGAATGGCCATTGTGGCCAACAAGCACAAGGGAATCTATGCCTGTGTGGTTGATTCCGTTTTTTCCGGTGAGAGAGCCAAGATCATCAATAACGCCAATGTCATCACACTGGGCGGTTGGGTCACAGCGCCTTTCTTGGGATGTGAGATCGTTGATGCATGGCTGAGCATGCAGTTCACACAGAAAATGGAGTTCAAGAAGGATTTTCTGACAAAGAACTTCCACATTGTCCAGGACATTGAGAAGGAGAACTTCAAATGATCAGCTCCAATCTCAGCCCGCTCAAGGTGCTTGAGAGAAAACACATCACTAAGGCGGAGCTCAAGAGGATTGCCGGAGGAAGCAGGATTGCCATTGTCACAGACAATGCCCCGATAGAGGCAAAAGAGCGCCTTATTTCTTCTTTCTCTGACTCCGAGGCCGTTGTCTTTGACAAGGTTCAGCCTAATCCGCGCACTGATGACATCATGCAGATGTACAAAGATCCTGCATTTGTAACCTGTGATGTCATAGTAGGAATAGGTGGAGGAAGTGTCCTTGACAGCGCTAAGGCTCTTGCAATGCTCAAGACCAATGGCGGTAATCTGGACGATTATCTTGGAAACAACCCCTCTTTGAAGATCACAAAACGCTGTGCGCCTCTTGTTCTGCTTCCAACCACGGCTGGAACAGGCAGCGAGGTCACAAAGGTCGGGGTGTACACATCACAGAACGGCCGCAAATACACTCTGGGTTCCCCTCTGATGCATGCCCATAAGGCAGTGCTTGTCCAGGACTTTGTGGTCAAAGCTCCACCGGCACTGGTGGCATCAACCGGACTAGATGCTCTGGACCATGCGCTTGAGTCCATCTGGAACAAGAATGCAAAACCAGAGACCCTGGAGCTCTCGGTCAAAGCTGCCGTGGAGGTTCTGTCAAACATCCGCCCAATGTATGACTCAAGTGTTGCCATCAAGGCCGGAAAGAGAGTTGACAGCTCCGCCTATGATGCCGCAAGGCGCATGCTTCATGCCTCATGCATGGCGGGCATGGCCTTCAATCTCACAGGAACCGCGGCAGGCCACGCGCTTAGCTTTGTGCTGAGCGAGACCTGGCATGTGCCGCACGGAACTGCATGCGCATTCACACTGAACGGGGCCTTCAGACTTGCCTGTGAGGACAAGAACACATGCAAGATCCTTGCACGTGTCTCAAAAGCCTTCCACCCGGATCTTCATTCTGTGGATGAGCTTGTCAGAGCCCTTCAGAAAGACATTGCAGACCTTACGGTGTATCTTTGCCAGCCGCAGAGATTCTCTGACTTGGGAATCGAGCTGACAAAAGACCGCATTGATGAGAACTTCGAGCGCTCTTTTGATGACCCCAAGATGTGGAACCATCTTCCTGTTGCCACCAAAGAGAACATTTACCCGCTTCTGGAGGAGCTGATCTGATGGACAGACTGTCACTTCTGAGAGAGAAAAACCCTGGTCTTGTGATTCACACAGTGGATGAGAAGCTGTTCACACGCTATGCCAGACTTGTAAGCTCTCCGGTGTTCCGTAAGATTGCCGACCACATTGACCGGACCACAACCATGCCTGACAGAAACACCTATGTGGCGGATATACCGGAGCTCCACACAAAAGAGATCGATGATGCGCTCTGCGCCTTCTACGGTGGTCTTGTGCCGCAGATTGGATGGTGTAACGGCAAGAATTATTCCATGAACGGAAGCGAGTACCACAAGGGGCCTGAGCTCACAATAGCAATAACCGACTGCCTGATGTGGTGGATGCTTCCTGAGGATCTTGTGGACTTTGACCATGCGGCCTCATCAAGGGCTGAGGTCTTCTACATCCCGAAAGGATGTGCCTTCCTGCTCAAGCCCGAGATCCTGCATCTTGCCCCGTGCAAGGTGGATAGCGCCGGATACAAGACTGTGATAATCCTTCCCATGGGTACTAACAGGCCTCTTGATCCGGATCTCAAGGCAAAGATCCGCGCCAATGGGGATCCGGAGTCAAAGCTACTGCACATGTCCAACAAGTACATGATCACCCATAAGGACTGGGAGCCTCTGGTCAGCCAAGGCGTGCACGTGGGGCTTCTCGGAGAGAACCGCAAGGTGGAGCCAATTGACTGAGATTCTTCTTTGCGGACTCACGGTATTTCTCTCATTCACCCTGGAGGTGATCACCGGTTTCGGCGGCACCGTCATGGCGGTGTCGTTTGTCACTGCGCTTCTGGGGATGCACAAGGGGGTGGTGGTTCTGACACTTGTGGCCATCATACCCCAGCTCTCCGTTGTGATCCGCAATTTCAGGAAAATAGACTGGAGGAACTACCTGATAATAGTGGCTCTAATGCTGCCGTTTTTGTTTGTCGGGCGTCTTCTCCAGTCAACTGTCGATACAGCTGTGCTGAAGAGAATTCTTGCCTGCTTCATAATTGCAGTCTCGGTGTTCAGGCTTGTGCAGTTCTTTGTCTCCCGTAAGAAGGATGGTTCAGAGGAGCCATCACAAGTCAGATGGTACTCATACCTTGCCCTTGTCGGGGCAGGGATCATTCACGGCATGTTCTCCTCAGGCGGGCCGCTTGCCATAGTCTACACATCGTCTGCGGTGAAGGAGAAAGACAGCTTCAGGTCCACCATGTGCCTTTTGTGGATCACGCTCAATACCATTCTGGTTGTCTCTTACCTTGCGGACGGGTCAATCACCGCGGATACGGGCAGGACTGTACTCTGTCTTATACCATTTCTGGCTGCAGGAATAATTGCCGGAAACATCATAGTCAGCCGTGTAAATGAGAAGATCTTCTCGCTTGTTGTTTACATTTGCCTTCTGGCCACCGGCATATTCATGCTTTTATGACTCAAAGTAAGCATCCAGCACCAGATCGGATGCGCCGGACTGCGCCATGACATTGTCATAAACCATTGAGAACACATTGGGCTTCCAGCTCTGGAAGTAATCCTTTGATGTGTTGTAGAGCGCTCTGACCTCTGATTCAATCTGGTCTGCCACGAATTGGGACGGACCGATTATAAGGAAAGAATCAGGGGAGATGAATCTCTGGACTGTCTTCATGCAGGTGTAGATATAGAATGCGGCCTTCTTGAGTGCCCCGATGTCCGATAATGACTGGAACAAGATAGAATTTGGATTGTTATCGCCAAACTGGGCATCCAATTCCGTCAGATATGCCTGAAGACAGCCTCTCATTCCGCAGCTGCAGACAGGTCCTTCATAGTTGAGCGGGATATGTCCTGCTTCCAACGTGGTTCCGTCTGCAGTGGTGTAGATTCCGTTCTCGGAGACCATTGCTCCGTTCACTCCGCCCCTGATAAGGAAGGCGAACATGGCTTTCCCCGGATTCTTCTCTCCATACCTGTAGGCTGAATAGGCCATGGCTCCGCAGTTGTTATGGACAATTACCCTAAGATTCATTCGCTTTTCGATATTCTCTTTCAAAGGGTAATTCTCCATACCTTGTATTCTGGGATAATAAACGATTGTGCCGTCTGAGACATTGACCTCTCCAGGGGCGGCAATCCCGATTCCCGCAATCTTTTGCCTGGGTATTCTGAGTTCTGTGATGGCATTATGGACAATGGTGCAGATCAGATCCTCCACATCAGATGCGCTTATCCCTTCATAAAGCTCCTCTGTGCGTGAGTATATGCGCTGGCGGTTGAAGTCAAACACGCCAAGTGACAGGGCAGATGCCCAGAAATCTATTCCGAATGTGTAAAGGGCATCAGGCTTGACATTGTAGAAGACCGGATGACGGCCCTTGTGTGAGACAGTCTGAGGCTTGCTCTCACATGGCTCTATGAACTCATTCTCCTCAAGGTTATAGAAGATCCTGAATACGGACGGGGCCTTGAGGCCAAGTCTGCTGACGATCTGGGACTGTGACACTCCGCCTTCTGCGCGCGAGGCATAGATCGCTGCCAGGACGGCCATTATGTTCCTGTGCTTGATATCTGTGGCCCTTATCGGGTCCATGAATACCTGGTTGTTCTCTTTTTTAGGCATGGTGCCATTATAACATGATTTATAAAATAGTTCATAAAAGTGTTTGACCTGCCCCTGAAGCGGCATGATAATTCAAGTATGCTCAGCATCACCCAGGACTCAGGATTGAAGATTTCTGTTGACGGACTCTCTTTTGCGCTTCCGCGTCTCAAGGTCGGAAACGGCAGCTCGGACATCTCAATGTACCGCGGAAACTACAAGGTCAAGGAGAGCAGGGTCCGCTGGAACAGCCTTGAGCCCTCAATCTCCGGATCAGATGTCATTTACTCAGGCTATGGAGCTGAGATCCATATGTCTGCGTCATATGAGAACGGCTTTCTGAATTTGTCATTCTCGCTTATAAAGGGCACATCCAACAGGTTCATGCTGGAATTCGAGGCAGATAGCGGAGAGGCGGTGTTCGGCGGAGGTGAGCAGTACTCATATTTCAACCTCCGAGGCCACATATTCCCTGTCATGACACGCGAGCAGGGTGTTGGACGGCGCTACAACAGGCCCCTGACAATCCTTGCCCAGCTTCATGACAAGGCAGGTGGAGCCTATCACACAACTTATTACCCTCAGCCCACTTTTGTCTCAAGCAAAAACTATTTCATCCATGTCCAAAGCTTTGACTACTGCATCTTGGATTTCACCGGCCATAAATGCCACAGGATAATATCCTACAGCCTTCCGGAGAAGATTTCTGTAGGATTCGGGACATCTCTTATGGACACCGCCTCCAAGGTCAGCCTGCTTCTGGGCCGTCAGGCGGTTCTCCCATCCTGGGTGCATGACGGCATGGTCCTTGGGGTCCAGGGCG
>JAFZUN010000265.1 GCA_017618315.1 Spirochaetales bacterium | reverse complement strand
GTAGCTAAAAGCGAGGGAAGCACCAGATACGTCTGTGACTATGATTTTGAGGACTGTCTCTGGGGACGTCTGGTCCGTTCAAGCATACCCAGGGGAAACATAAAGGCCATACATCTGCCACCTCTACCTGATGGCTACAGGTTCATCACATACAAGGACCTGCCAGAGGGCGGAAAGAACTACCTGCACATGATAGCAACCGACTGGAAGTGCTTTGCTGAGACCGATGTCCGCTATGTGGGAGAGACCATAGGAATAATGGTGGGTCCGGATAGGACAAAGGTGGAGGAGCTCAGGGCGCAGGTCAAGATAGACTATGAGGAGCTGACTCCCGCAGTGACCATAGATGAGGGCCTTGAGTGCAAGGGCGGCGCATTTGTCAACTCAGACAATATCCACTGTCGCCTGACACTGAACGTAGGCGATGTGGACAAGGCATTCAAGGAAGCTGATAAGATAGTCACGGAGACATTGGAGACGGGCTTTCAGGAGCACATCTACCTTGAGACAAACGGGGCCTGCTGCATTCCGGAAGGCGATCATTTTGTCGTCTATGCAAGTGCCCAGTGCCCGTTCTACATAGCAAAGTCAATCTCACCGCTATTGAACATCACTCCTGACAAGGTCATTGTCAGGCAGATCACCACAGGCGGAGCCTTCGGTGGCAAGGAGCACTTCCCGGATGTGGTGTGCGGACCATTACTTGTTGCGGCCAACGTCATGAAGAAGGGTGTGAGGATGATCTTTGACAGGGAGGAGGACATTGAGAACTCCGTCAAGAGACATCCGTCCAAGATCACGTTCAAGACCGCACTGGATAAGGACGGAAACATCACTGCCATGGACAGCCAGGTCTGCTACAACGTCGGAGGTTATCTCTCTTCAAGTTTCGTTGTGCTTCAGAGAGGCTGCTTCCACGTCACGGGGTGCTACAGCTTCCCCAACTTCAGGACTGAGGGTCTGGGTGTGGCCACAAACACGTTCCCCAGCTGCGCATTCAGGGGCTTCGGGGCTCCGCAGACACTGTTTGCAGTTGAGACACACCTGTGCCACATTGCGGAGATGCAGGGCATTGACCCGCTTGAGTACAAGAGGCGCTATTTCATCAAGCAGGGAGACATCACAAGCACAAACGGAAAGATCGTGGAGCGTGTCATGATCCCGGAGATGCTGGAGCAGGTACTGAAGGCAAGCGATTATGAGCGTAAGAGCAAGGAGTACAAGTGGGGAAGCGGAAGGGGCATAGGAATCTCCTTCTACAACCACGGCGGAGCGTTCACCGGAAACGGTGAGCAGGCTCTGATCAAGGCAAAGGCACAGCTTCACAAGTTCAAGGACGGCACGGTTGAGATCCTTTGCGGCCAGACAGAGATGGGGCAAGGTTTTCATACCATTCTTCCAAAGATTGCGGCCCATGTGCTAGAGATCCCGATTGAGAAGGTCATCTTCAAGGATCCGGACACCTCTATGGTGCCTGATTCGGGACCCACGGCCGCATCAAGGTCAACAATGATTGTCGGTGAGCTTGTGGAGAGGGCGGCAAGGTTGATGAAACCGCGCTACGACAAGGATGAGGACTTCATCGTAGAGACGAACTACGAGCATCCTGAGGGTTATCCGTGGGACCAGAGTTCATTCCAGGGTTATGCATACCTTGGCTACGGCTGGGGCGTGTGCGCCGTTGAGGTTGAGGTTGACCCGTGCACTGCGGAGATCACCACAAAGGGAATCTGGTCAAGCCATGACGCAGGGCACCTGATTGACGAGCTGATCTGCCACGGTCAGGTCAACGGCGGTGTGATCCAGGGGCTTGGCTGGGGATCGACGGAGGTCATGCAGAACGTGGGCGGCCACTTCAAGCAGACAAGCATGAGCGACTACATAGTGCCCACATCAATGGACTTCCCGAAGCAGGGCGTCTTCTTTGTGGACAACCCGTACCAGTGGGGTCCGTTCGGAGCCAAGGGTATGGGAGAGCTTGTGTTCAACGGCTCTGCGGCAGCCTACATAGATGCTGTCTCGCGCGCCATCGGCAAGAGGATATGCAGCATACCGGTCCCCACAGAGGACGTGATGGGCTATCTGATGCACGGAACCGACATTACCGAGAAACTTGAGGAGGTCCGCTGATGGGTACAAAGATAAGCTTCAAGCTCAACGGCAGGGATGTGAGCATCACAACAGACCCGCTGAGAAGACTGATAGACGTCCTAAGGGAGGACTTTGACCTCAAGGGTGTGAAGGAAGGCTGCTCTGAGGGCGAGTGCGGAGCCTGCTCGATACTTTTCAACGGCAGGATGGTCACCAGCTGCATCATCCCCGTGGGAGCCGCAGACGGCCAGAGCATAATGACCATAGAGGGCCTGAGGGAGACTGAAAAGGGCAAAGTGATAATCAACGCATTCGCGGACGGAGGGGCCGTGCAGTGCGGCTTCTGCATCCCGGGCATGGTCATTGCAGCCTACTGCATCCTGGAGAAGAATCCGAATCCCAGTGAGGATGATATCCGCCTGGGCATTTCCGGCAACATCTGCCGCTGCACAGGCTATGACCTGATTGTGGAGAGCATCCGCCTTGCGGCAAAGAGAGGGGAGGCATTATGGAAGAAGTAAGGTGCTACATTCCCAAGACGCTGAAGGAGGCTCTGGAGATCAAGGCCAAGAACGATGTGATGGTCCTTGCAGGCGGAAGCGACCTGATGGTCTCCCACAAGAGGACCCTTGGCCTGACTCCTGTCTTTGAGAAGCCTGTGATGATAATCCGCAACCTTGAGGAACTCAAGCAGATCAAGATAAACGACAAGGGTGAGTGCTGCATAGGAGCTGCCTGCACGGCGGCCCAGATTGCAGAGAGCACCATCTGCCCGTGGCACCTGAGGCAGGCTGCCTCCCGCATGGGAGCTGTGGGCCTGAGAAACAGCGCCACAATAGCAGGGAACATAGCAAACGCATCGCCTAAGGGCGACACACCGGGTCCGCTCTATCTTCTTGATGCCCGCGTGAAGCTTCAGTCAGCAAGTGGTGAACGTGAGGAGCTGGTCTCCGATTTCATCGTCAAGTTCAGGGAAATTGACCTGAGGCCAGATGAACTGATTACGGAGATCATCATTCCGCTTTCAGAGGATGACTTTGACTACATCTTCTGGCACAAGGTGGGAACGCGCAAGGCTAACGCAATCAGCAAGATCACCCTGAGCCAGGCCATCAGGTTCGAGAAGGACAAAGAGACTGTCAGGGACTTCAGGCTCAGCGCCACATCCACAGGCGCCAAGACCAACAGGAGCAGGGATGTGGAGAGCATCCTGATAGGCAGGAAGATCACGGATGAAATCATAGAGGAAGTGATAGCGGCTTTTGATAAGGTGATCTCACCGCGTGCCATGCCGGAGTTCAGGCGCGAGGCAACCAGAAGGATGATCAGGCGCTTCCTGACGGAGGCGGCAAAGCATCCGGAGAACAAAGTCATAGATACGTACGACGGTTACTACATGCCAGGTGCACCTAAGCCAAGAGAATAAGGAAGATGCTTCGGGCTGATTTCGGCGTCGCATCGCTTGGGCCGTGCACATAGCACTGTCCCGCGCTTGCTCCTTGAACTCAAACCCGAATCGTATATACAGAAACAGAACAAAAGGAAAACAATGAACGAAAAGTCGATTCTGCTTAAAAACATCTACGCCTTAATGACAGATCCCGCAAAACCAACCGTCTACGGCGCGGACATGCTGATAGAGGGAAACAGGGTCAAGAAGGTTGGAAAGAACCTTCAGGCCCCGG
>JAFZUN010000264.1 GCA_017618315.1 Spirochaetales bacterium | reverse complement strand
CCTTGTCCTTCTTGAACAGTGAATCCATCAGCAGGGCCTGTCTCTTCTTGTTCTCAGCGACATCGATTGAGTTGTCAATCTTCTTGTTTGTGACTGACAGCAGGGACAGCTTGGTGATCATGAGGGTCTCCTGGCTGATCTTTGCCTTCTCCCAGTCCTTCGGTCCAAAGGTGTTGGTGAGATAGATGAAGAAGTCAGGATTCTCACGGCAGCTGAGCACAGAGTCTGATAGCACCTTGTAGAGTCTCTTCTTTGAGCCGTCGGAGATGGTCTTTGCCATGAATGAGTTCATGTAATAGGGGTAGAGGCTGACAACGACATCAAGCCACTTGTCCACAGAGTCCTTGATGCTCTCAATGAAGCTTCTCTTGACCTCGTTGTCATCGATTGACTCAAAGAACTCCTTCTTGTCACCAATCCTGTTGTAGAAGTCGATGAATGATCCGTTGAGTGTGATGAATGACATTCCCTTCTTGTTCTTCAGGGTATCAAGCACAAGGAAGGCCGCTGTTCCGTCAGGATCTGTGACAAGTGCCTTGCCCTCGAAGTAGGAGATCATTGCGGCAAACTCGTCACTCTCGGTCTCGCCCTTGTGAGCGAGGAAGTCCCTCAGGACCCTGAGCTTTGCATAGAACTCCTTCTTGCCCTTGGTTCCCTTGAACAGGGCAAGAGTCTTCTCCTCATAGGTGATCGGAGTTGACCTGAGGACATAGACATCACTGTCTGACTCGCTGACTCCGAAGTACTGGTTGGAGGAGAGCTCCTTCTTTGCAGCCGCCTGCCAGTCTGCCCACTGGGCCTCCGAGAGAACAGACGGGACGAGCTCGCCCTTCATCTGCTTGAGCGATGCCTGGTCGTTGAAGGAGGTGAGGAGGACCTTCAGGCCCCACTCGATCTTGGTCTTGTCCATGAAGCGCTCGGCAAGCTTCTCCTTCGGGAAAGCCACCTTCAGGACCCAGATGTGTCCCTTTGGCAGCACGCGGAGGCTTGAGTATGCCATCTGGCAGCTCATTGTGTGCATTCCCTTGCTTCCGAACATGATCTTCATCTCGTCCTTGGCGATGCTCTTGATCTGTCCCAGCTTCCAGGAGTCATGGAACACGAACGCACCCTCGACAAAGCCGATCTGCTTCTCGAACTTCTCGATTGCCACGTTGATGTTCAGGTAGTCATCAAGGATTCCGGTTGTGTTGAGACAGTACTCAAGCCTGCTGTTGTCCTTGTACTTCTCCTTCCAGAGACCTACAAGCTTGTCCCTTGATATCTTGTCATGCGGTGCATAGCGGATGATCTTCTTGAGGATGTCGATCCTTGAGTTGAGGTCGCAGTCCACCTTGTCATAGATGCTCTGGAGAGCAAAGACACCCTTGTCTCCGCCGAGGGAGTCGGCAATCTTGTCTGCAAGGCCGATGAGATACTTGGGGCTGTCTGACCTGAGGGCCAGGATCTTGTCCCATACAAGGATGATTGAGTTGATATCCTGCTTCTTCAGGTGCCTTCTGAGAAGGATCCTGCAGTAGTTGATTGTGGCATCGGTGTCACCTTTCTTCTCGAAGTAGTCAATGAGCTTGTAAAGGACATCGGTCTCCTCGAAATCGACCTTGATAAGGCGCTCCCATGTCTCTATCTTCTTGTCCTGCATGTTGTTCTTGGTATAGCACTCGGCAAGGACCTTAAGGGCATACTGGCTCTCGGTGAAGGTGAGGATCTTGTTTCCGAGGAACATGACCTCAGGCCATTTGGAGTCAATGTAGTACTGCTCAAGAAGGTGGAAGATATGTCTGTCATCCATCGGATGGCGGCCTGTCATTGTTGCAAGATAACTTGCTGCGATCGGGGTCTTGGCGCTTTCCTCGATAAACTGATCACAGAGGGCCTTGAACTCCATCCTGTCATCGTTTTCTGTCAGTTTCTCAGCTGCGGCATCCAGGGCTGTGAACTCCTTGACTCCGACAGAGTCAATTGATGTTGCCTGCCATAAATCATTGCTGATCAGGTTCCTGACTTCAGTTGCGGTCATTTTATTTCTCCTTTTTTATTCACGTCATGCCCACTGTGGAGTGTAGTGCTCTGACGTAAACAAAACCGGGCAGACTTCCGTCTGCTCGGCGCTTGTGTCTTTAAATGTTCCTTAATCACTATATTATCATCATTTGTTTCTGTTGGCAATCCTGACATTCGCTTTTTGCAACTATTTGCAACTGGTTGGAAGATTTTGTTGCTGTTTGATAAGAATTTTCATGTTTTTCAATATAAAAAATGTTTTCAGAATTGAAAATTTCTTTACAGGAAGGCTTCTTTGTATGTATATTTAGGGTATGCAGAGCTTTCTTACTTTAATAGAACAGATTGAGAAGGAACTTCCTTCCTCTGAGCGAAAAATAGCTGATTATGTTCTCCAGAACCCTTCAGCACCTCTCTTCATGACAATGACCGAGCTTTCAGCCGCAGCCGGCTCAAGCCCTGCTATTGTTGTCAGACTTTGCAAGAGACTGAATGTTGACGGATACTCCGATTTCAAGATCAGGCTCTCCCGTGAGGTCTTCTCCAACGAAGGCAAGGACGAGGAGCCCGAGCAGGTCATGGAGAACTTCTATGACTCCGGTCTCAGCACCAGGGATCTGATTGTCCAGTACATCAAGTTCACAAGCAAGAACCTGGCAAACCTTGAGTCCGTCCTGGATCCTAAGACAGTAGATGCCGCTGCAGAGGTTATCAACCATGCCAAGACAGTCCTGCTTCTCGGAACAGGTTCTGCCGAAGTCATCCTGAGCGACCTCCAGTACAAGCTCGCAAGACTTGGAAAGAACGTCATCTATTCAAAGGATGTAAACCTCCAGATTGCCCAGTCATACTCAATGACAGATGACATGGTGGCATTCGGAATCTCATACTTCGGTGAGGACCAGCTGGTCAACCAGGCAGCCAAAGCCGTCAAGGAATCAGGTGGCAAGCTCATCACGCTCACAAAGATCGGACACAACCATCTATCACGTCTTGCCGATGTCAAGCTGCAGATTCCCGCATCCGGCTACGAGTTCCGCACAGGTTCGACACTCACCAGAATCCTCCAGATCTTCGTCACTGATGTCCTTTACAGCGCAGTGCTTGGAAAGATGACAGAGGAGGAGAAGGCCGCAGTGCTCCGTCGTTGGAACTTCTCCGTCACACACTCCTGAGTTTATACGGACAGTCTCAGCGTCACTTCGCAAGGGCCGTACACAAAGTACAGGCCCTTGCTTGTTT
>JAFZUN010000263.1 GCA_017618315.1 Spirochaetales bacterium | reverse complement strand
GGCCGCAAAATGCATCTGGGCCATGAGGTTTGCCCAGAGCAGGTTCTACAGAGCCCCTGTGATCCTGCTTCACGCCTATCCGGGGAATGAGACGGTCGTCATTGAGGCCGCACGGATGGAGAACCTTGAGGTGACAGGCAGAATCAGTGAGGAAGTTGTCCCCGGAATTCTTCCCGAAGCGAACAGCCGTCTTCTGAGATTCCTCTCCTCAGGCCTTCCGATCTATGTGCTTGACAAGGAAGAGGAGCTGATGCAGCTCAAGAAGGCATTTCCGAAGGCCGACATCTACATGGCAGGACTGCGTGATGAGTTTGAGAAAGCTCTACCCGCGGTCAAGGGAAGATCTTTGTTCGCGTTGAGCCAGAAGAGCCGCTTTGCCCTATACACTCAGGTCAGAAGCGAGCTTGACACCTTGATCGGACTTTTCGGAGCCTATGTCAGGGCAACCACCCCGATGCTATACAAGGACTATCTGAAGCTGATGGACTTTGTGGCCATAGGGACAATCAGTGACCTAATGCCAATGACGGACGAGAACAGGATCCTTGTCAAGGCAGGACTCAAGGTGCTGGAGACAGAGCCGCACGACAGTCTCAGGCCGTTCTTGTCCATGCAGAACCTTCTGGGAAAGAAACTCTCCACAACCGATGTCGGCTGGCAGATATCCCCTCTTATGAACGCATCAGGAAGGCTGGGACATCCTGATATCGCAATTGAGATGCTGCTGGCGGATGACCAGATCAAGGCCCTTGAGTTCGCGCAGGAGCTCTCAAGGCTCAACAAGGAACGCCAGAGGCTCGGAGAGGACGCGTGGACAAGACTTCAGGGCAAGGCCCGCAAGAGCTACGAGTCTTTCGGGACAAAGCTTGTCCTGGTCAACGACACCAATATCGCCCGAGGCATTACAGGAATTATCGCCACAAGGCTGCTTAAGACCTTCAAGTGCCCGTCAATGGTCATCACCGCAACAGATGACGGCAGGGCCATTGGCTCTATGCGCAGCAACAGCGGCTTCAACTGCCACGAATTTCTCTCCCGCTACAGCGACCTGTTCGATGACTTCGGAGGACATGCCCAGGCCGGAGGGTTTTCCCTGAATCCGGATAAGGTCGACGAGCTCTGCATAAGGATATCAGAGGACATCGACTACCTGGACTGTCCTGATCTGGAGCAGGAGGAGATCCTTGAGATAGACGTGGCCCTGAAGCCAGAGGACATGAACCAGGATCTCATGAAGATTGTCGAGCGTTTTGAGCCCTATGGGGAGAAGAGCGGACCCCTCCTCTTTTTGATGGAGGGCGCGCGGATAGAGAATCTCATGGCCATGCAGAACTCAAAGGATCCGGGACAGGCACACCTCAGGGTCACCCTCTCCTATGGCTCTCACCTCTGGCCGGGAGTCTTCTGGAGCGCAGGCCCAAGAGCCGGTCACGACTTTGACGAAGGAGAGATTGTGGACTGTGTGTTCCGCATGGGACGCAACTACTATAAGAACCAGGAGCTGATCCAGCTCACCATAATGGATATCAGACGCCACCTTTAAACGGAGGAATACATGTTAGGCAGTTTCGTTTATTCAAACCCCACAAAGCTTTATTTCGGTGACAATGCAATTTCATTCTTAAGTGATGAGCTCAAGAACTATGGTCCCAAGGTCATGCTCTGTTATGGAGGAGGCTCAATCAAAAGAAACGGGATATATGACGATGTCGTGAAAATCCTCAAAGATGCAGGCAAAGATATAATCGAGGATCCGGGCGTGATGTCCAACCCGACATATGAGAAGATGCGCGAGGGAAGCAGGATAGCAAGGGAGAATAATGTGGATCTCATACTTGCAGTAGGCGGAGGCTCAACCATCGACTATGCAAAGGGCGTTTCCGTCTCAGCATGGTGTGAGGAAGACCCCTGGGAGAAATACTATGTCCGCATGGAGGAAGTAGACAACCGCGTGATTCCCGTGGGAAGTGTCCTGACAATGGTGGGAACCGGGTCCGAGATGAACGGCGGATCTGTCATAACGAACACGGAACAGAAACTGAAAATCGGAATGGTTTTCGGAGACAACGTCATGCCGAAATTTGCAATACTGAATCCCAAGTACACGTTCACGGTTCCGAGATACCAGATGGTCGCGGGGATCTATGATATCTTCAATCACGTATGTGAGCAATATTTCTCAGGGTTTGATGATAATACAAGCGATTATTTCTCCGAGGCAATCATGAGATCAGTGATTCATTCCTCACGCATTGCAATCAAGGATCCGCAGGATTATGAGGCAAGAAGCAACCTGATGTGGTGTGCGTCCTGGGCCCTGAACACACTGGTGGGCAAAGGAAAGACAGGAGACTGGGAGGTCCACATGATAGGTCAGGCAATGGGCGCTTACACAGATGCGACCCATGGCATGACATTGGCTGCGGTCTCGCTTCCCTACTACCGCCACATCATGCCGTACGGCCTTGCAAAGTTCGCCAGGTTTGCAAGATCGGTATGGGATATTGACACAAGCGCAATGACGGAGAGACAGGCTGCGGAGGCAGGCCTGAACGCCATGGAGATCTGGATGAAGGAAATAGGAGTCGTCATGCACTCAAGCGAGCTGGGTGTCACAGAGGACAACATTGAGGGAATCGCAGATGCAACATTCCTTCTTGACGGCGGCTACAAGGCCCTTTCAAGGGAAGATGTCATAGACATCCTGCGCCAGAGCCTCTGATTTCAGACAATCCAGTCAAGATATACAGAAGACTCTCTCTTTCCTTCCGCCATGTTGCGGATCTTCTGGGCAGCAAGTACACCCAGCTCCTCCTTGCGGTGTCCTAGTGACTCAAACGGCACCGTGGAGCTGCTGCAGAGATAGCTGTAATCGAAACTGATGATTTTCGGAACCTTCAGGCCCAGTCTCGTAAGATCACGGATAAGGGCGGTGGCCACCTGGTCGTTATAGCAGACAACCCCGTCTATTGAGGAATTCTGTATG
>JAFZUN010000262.1 GCA_017618315.1 Spirochaetales bacterium | reverse complement strand
GAGACTTGAGTTCCTGGGGGACAGCGTCCTCTCTGTTGTTGTCTCCGAATGGCTTTACAACAACCTCAAGGGAGATGAGGGCCAGTGCACCCGTGTGAGAAGCCTTGTGGTCAGTGAGGATGCCCTTTTCGAGGTGGCCACTTCCCTTGGTCTGGACAGGCTTCTTGTGATGGGAAGAGGTGAGGAACTATCAGGCGGAAGGCTGAAGAAGGCGATTCTTGCCGACTGCACCGAGGCTCTGATTGCAGCCATCTTCCTTGATAAGGGCTTTGAAACCGCAAAGGAGTTTGTTCTCCGCGAGATAGTTCCCATCATCGAGAAGGTCATAGGTAACCAGTACCGCAAGGACTACAAGACCATGCTTCAGGAGCACGTCCAGAAACTCTACAAGAAGGTGCCTGTCTACACTCTTGAGGGATCAACCGGTCCCGAGCATGACCAGATCTTCTACTATTCCGTGACCGTCCAGGGAAAGACATACGGACCTGCTAAAGGGCACAACAAGAAAGATGCCGAGCAGAATGTCGCAAAGCTTGCACTGGAGCAGATGGGCGTCTCAATTTAATTCTTTTTGTATAAAATAATAGCTTGTTCGAGTAATGTCTCTGTGGTGTTTAAAGTGGGATAGTCAATGACCATCTCCAGAAGAGCATTGAGAATGTCTCCCATGACCTTTGAGCGTGGTATTCCGGCTTTTGCAAGATCATCGCCTGAGATTGCAAGGTCCTTGACTGACATGGGCTGGTCTTCAAGATCATGGATCCTTCTGATTAACTGGTCATATTCATCCACACGCGAGCGTCCCTCGGATGCGATCTGGTCGCACCACTGAAGCTCAAAGAGGTTGTTGATGTTCTCCTTACCGACACGTCTGATGAACCTCTTAACTGCTCCGTCTGTCCAGTCACTGCGGTATTTGACCATGTGGTTCTCTATGATGATGCAGACATCATCTGTGAGCTTGTTGGAGCATTTGAGCCTTCTCATGACGGTTCTTGCCATCTCGGCACTCTTGATGTCATGTCCATGAAAACGCATTATGCCGTAAGTATTTATGAACATGGTTGAGGGCTTTCCGATGTCATGAAGAAGGGCTGCAAGCCTAACGGTGAAGTTGTATCCCAGCGATGCTGAGGCATCGACAGTGTTGTATATGTGTTCAAGGACATCATGTGCCCCGACTTTGGTCTGCTCGATCTTCCTGCAGTCAGTGAGTTCAGGAAGAATAATCTGCATTATTCCTGTCTCTTCCATAAGCCGCAGTCCGACAGTGGGGACTTTTGACATGAGGGTCTTTGACAGTTCGTCGAAGATTCTCTCCTGAGATACAACCGAGATGTCAGATGAGAGCTCGCTTGCGGCAAGAAGGGTGGAGGGGTCAGCTTTGAATCCGAGCTTTGCGCAGAAACGTGCAAGACGCATCATCCTCAGCGCATCCTCCTTGAATCTCTCCTTGGGGTCGCCGATGGCGCGTATTGTCTTGGACTTAAGATCCGACAGCCCGTCAAAGAGATCAATAATTCGACCGTCTGTGCAGTCCGCTGCAAAGGCGTTGACGGTGAAGTCACGCCTTGAGAGATCTTCCTCAAGGTTTCTGACGAATGTCACGTTGTCAGGATGCCTCTGGTCGGAATATGCGCCTTCCGTTCTGAAGGTAGTCACCTCATAGCTTTCACCCTGGAACAGCACCGTCACAGTCCCATGCTTGATTCCTGTGGGTATCACTTTGCGGAATATGGAGATAACCTGCTCAGGCAGTGCATCTGTGCAGAAATCATAGTCGCTGTTTGGAATTCCCAGAAGCCAGTCGCGCACAGCTCCGCCGACAATGTAGAGGCAAAAGCCGTTCTCCTTGAACACTGAGGCGAATCTGGAAATCTTGTCGCTGACCGGATACTTTCTCACAAGGACATATTACTCCTATCAACTTCTTGTGACTAGTTCTGAAAAGTATTATAGTTACCTAGTTATAAATCAAGAATTATTATATTTGGAGTACAGATATGTTCAAAAGCGTAGATCCAAGGCAAGACTTCCCGAAGATGGAGGAGAGCATCCTTGAGTTCTGGAAGAAGAACGATATTTTCACGAAATCAATCGAATCCCGTCCTGCGGACAATGAGTTCTCTTTCTATGACGGACCTCCGTTCGCCACAGGACACCCGCATTACGGGCATCTTGTTCCGGGAACAATAAAGGACATCATTCCCAGATATCAGACAATGAAGGGCCACAGGGTCTACAGGAACTGGGGATGGGACTGCCATGGACTTCCTGTCGAGAACGAGATGAAGAAGAAGCTCGGAATCTCAAGCGCAAGGGAGATCAATGAGTACGGTGTTGCCAAGTACAACGAGGAGTGCCGCTCAATCGTCCTGCGCTTCACAAGCGACTGGGAGAA
This sequence comes from Spirochaetales bacterium, assembly GCA_017618315.1. Taxonomy (GTDB): domain Bacteria; phylum Spirochaetota; class Spirochaetia; order Sphaerochaetales; family Sphaerochaetaceae; genus UBA9732. The sequence goes on along the minus strand of JAFZUN010000262.1, from coordinate 8,805 downwards.
CACAATCAACCGCATGGGCCGCTGGGTCGATTTCAGACACGGCTACAAGACTATGGACATCAAGTTCATGGAGAGCATCTGGTGGGTGTTCAAGTCCTTGTATGACAAAGGATTGATTTATAAGGGATACAACATCCTCCCGTACAGTCCCGGACTCGGATGTCCTCTCTCAAATATGGAGGTCAACCTGGGCGGTTACAGGGATGTCACTGATCCTGCCATCACTGTCAGATTCCGCGTCAGAGGCACTGAGGACACTTATTTCCTGGCATGGACCACAACTCCGTGGACTCTTCCTTCAAATCTCGCTCTGGCCCTTGGTCCGGATATCGATTACGTCAAGATCCTGGACAAGGAGAGCGGAGACAAGTACATCCTCGGAAAGGCAAGGATCGGTTCTTACTACAAGGCTGAGGACGCATACGAGATCATTGAGGAGTACAAGGGAAAAGACCTTGCCGGAATGCGCTATTATCCGCTTTTCGATTATTTCGCAGACCTCTATGAGCAGGGCGCCTTCGTGACCGTGCTCGGTGACTATGTCACAACAGAGGACGGCTGCGGAATTGTCCATACCGCTCCCGGTTTCGGTGAGGATGACTACAATGTCCTCAAGGGAACAGGTATCCCGGTTATCTGTCCGATTGATGATGAGTGCAAGTTCACATCAGAAGTCAAGGATTATGAGGGCATTTTCGTCAAGGATGCGGACAAGCAGATCATCCAGAGACTCCGGGAAGAGGGAAAGCTTGTGAAGAGAGAGAATTACCTTCACAGCTATCCGTTCTGCTGGAGAACCGGCTCACCTCTGATCTACAGGGCAATGGATTGCTGGTTCGTCAAGGTCACAGCAATCAAGGACAGGATGGTGGCCAACAACAAGAAGGTTGTCTGGGTTCCTGAGCATCTCAGAGACGGACGTTTCGGAAAGTGGCTTGAGGGCGCCCGTGACTGGGCAATCTCCAGAAACCGCTTCTGGGGCAACCCGATTCCTGTATGGAAGTGTGACGGATCTGACTACACTGAGGTTATCGGCTCAATCGAGGAGCTTGAGAAGAAGTGCGGCAAGAAGGTCACAGACCTCCACAAGCATTATGTCGACGAGCTCACATGGCCGAGTCCCGACGGCAAGGGAACCATGAGAAGGGTCCCCGATGTCCTGGACTGCTGGTTCGAGAGCGGAAGCATGCCGTACGGACAGCTTCATTATCCGTTCGAGAATCAGGACCGCTTTGAGAAGACATTCCCGGCAGACTTCATCTCCGAAGGCCTGGACCAGACAAGAGGGTGGTTCTACACACTGACAATCATGGCCACAGCGCTTTTTGACAAGCCTGCGTTCCTTCATAACGTGACCAACGGAATCATCCTTGCAGAGGATGGTGAGAAGATGTCAAAGAGCAAGGGCAACTTCACCGACCCGATGATTCTTGTCAACAAGTTCGGTGCAGATTCCCTGCGTTTTGCCCTGATGAACAGCGCTGCGGTGCATGCAGATGATGTGAAATTCTCAGACCAGATGGTCAAGGACGTGCTCAAGAGCCTGATCCTGCCGCTGTGGAACTCATATTCATTCTTCGTGACATACGCGAACCTGGACAACTACGAGCCGGATGACACTCCGTATGAGAAGCTCCGCAACCCGCTTGACCGCTGGATGATCTCCGTCACCGAGGAGCTGACTGCCAACATGGACGATGCCCTTGCAAACTATGACATTCAGAGAGCCTGCGGATACTTGCTCGGCTTCATGGACAAGCTCAATAACTGGTACATCCGCCGCAGCCGCAGAAGATTCTGGAAGAGCGAGAACGACGGTGACAAGAAGATGGCATACAACACCCTGTACAAGGTGCTCATGACATTCATCAAGCTCGCATGTCCGATCATCCCGTTCATATGCGAGGAGATTTACCAGAACCTCAGAAAGAGCGGAGACCCGGAGAGCGTGCATCTCTGTGACTATCCTGTCTACAATAAGAAGCACCGCGACTATGCGCTGGAGAAGATGATGGACCTCACAATGCAGGCCATTGTCATGGGAAGATCTCTCAGAAGCACTTATAACCTCAAGACAAGACAGCCCTTGAAGAAGCTCTTCATTGTTGACCGCGACGAGGAGGACCGCAATATCCTCTCCGGAATGTCAGACATCATCGCAGAGGAGCTCAACGTCAAGGAAGTCGAGATCAATTCTGAGGAGACCGAACTTGTCGACTACAGCGCAAAGGCCAACTTCAAGGTCCTGGGAGCAAAGCTCGGAAAGGCCATGAAGGAAGTCGCATCCAAGATCCAGATGATGAGGTCTGAGAAAATCGCACAGATACTTGAAGGTAAGTCGCAGGAGATCCCATTCGGAGAAGACCAGAAGGTTGAGGTCAGTGCCGGAGATCTTGTGATCCAGAGAACCGAGAAAGAGAACCTCAAGGTCCTGAATGAAGGCCAGCTGACAGTCGGATTCGACACAGAGGTTGACCAGAACCTCCTCAACGAGGGTCTTGCACGTGACATAATCCGTGCTATCCAGACACTGAGGAAGGAGAGCGGATTCGAGGTCTCTGACAGGATTATCCTTGAAATCGGAGGAGACGATGAGGTCAAGGCCGCATATGACCAGTTCGGGTCAATGATAGAGTCTGAGACTCTCACCATCAAATCTAACTTCAATGCGGATCTTGATGTTCCTGAGAATGATTTCGGTGTTAAACTGAGCATCCGCAAGGCCTGATTGAGAGGTGCTGATGAGACGGACCGTCAGATTCATTTCCCTGACTCTTCTGCTTCTATTCCTCCTGAGCTCCTGTGTGACCAGGAGCCCGATAGGGGATGAGCAGTACTTTCAGGGACTTGGACTTGACGGAGAGTTCGTTATAACCATCAATGCACAGCTTCTGGATGTGGACCAGTTCATCCAGTCTGATGATACTGCCGTAAACTACATCACCGAAAGGATGACAAGGCTCTCCATTGCCCTTTATGACAACAAGGGCACTGCAGGGCCTGTCACCGAGGATTTCTCCGAGTTCGATTATTACGGTGCGGTTGAGGGTGATTTCTCAAAGACACTGGTCAACAGCGCCCTTTCTGTGAGTTCCGCATTCACCTCATCAAAGGACAAAGGGACAAAACTCAGGTTCTTCATCGATACTCAAAGCGGTCTTGAGGCCGCGGTTCCTGCAAACGGAATAATCCTGTTCTCAACCACCGATGTTGTTGAAAACTACACTCAGACATACACCGAAGGGCGTGCCGCCCACATCTCTGATGAAGATGCCGCCAAACTTGCTGCCTCACAGGTAGGTGTCTATGTGTCAAATCCGAGGACTATGATTGATCTTGGATTCGATATTAATGAAGTTGCCTTGTCAAACATCGATTCCATCCTCATGGTGATGGATGATGACACGATTTCTGCAGAGTTCCGCCTCAAGAGCGATGATCTGGCTGATTCCTTCTCCATCCTGATAAAAGCAGGATACATAGGCAATCTCAGAAGAGAGGGAAAGAAGGTGAATGTTTCAGAGCTCAAGGAGATGTTCACCCAGGAGCTCTCTACCGTGAATGTGAACGGCATGAAGCTTTCAGAGGAACAAAAAGATTCGATTTTGCAGGTGGTCACCTCAATTCTCGAGGCGCTCTGACAGTTTGAACAGTACAGAACCCTGTTTTTGCGATTTGTACTGTCAGTTTTTCAAAAATCGACAGTACGAAAATGAAAATTGATCTTCTGTACTGCTGAGTTTTTTAAAGCAGATATTCTTTGATAATCCTGTTAATAGTTTCCTCATCCAGATAGTACTTGCCTCCGGAAAACGTTGCTATCAAGTTCTTTCCAAGGAGAATCCCGTCTGCAGCGTAAAGATTAATTTTATACATGAAGCTGTTCATGACATATTCTGGATTGTCCATCATACCGAAATGTTCCCAGAAGAACTCTCCACCTGTATTTTTGTTTTTTATAAAGAAATCGGGATGCAGAGTCTTTCCATTAATTGCTTCGTAAGGATATTCATATTTGTATGGTACTCCATTATGAAATAACGCATTTGCAATCATGTATTCATTCATTGAACGGACCATTTCCCCTCGTTCAGTGGGTATGTAGTATTTCCCACTCTCGGGTTCTGAAGGAGTACAAGACATCTCAATCCACTGTTGAAGGGTTCTCTCCCTTGTTACTTCAACTGGTGTCAAAAGTTTCTGCCGTTCGTAGTGAAGATTCTCGTATACCATTCCCAAAGTTTGGTTTTCTTTTATTTCCAAAAGCTTGTCTATGGTATTCAACTCGTTCTCTGCAATCGGAATGATACTGGAATAGTAATCCTTTTTAGCGAGACTCTGGATCAACAAGGAGTCATTAATCTTTGAAAGGCGACGTCTATTCTTAGTGCCTGACGTCTGGAAGAATGAGGCAACTCCCCTGGAACAGGATATGCTCAAGGAACCTGATGGTGTCTTGGCCAGCCATCTGTTACATTGAGAAATAATGCGTTGAAGGAAAGATTTCCTTTGCTTAAGCAACTTCCTGAGCATTTCTCAACCTCTGTTTCCTAATGCTCTTTTTCATGCCGTTTCTCATTCTACTATGAGGAATGTGATAATTGTTGTGTTTGAAGTGGTTTTTTTCTGTTGTTTTCAGAATGAGATGGTGTTGATTGCCTCATAGATTGGACCTGAGGGGCGGAGTGTGCTCTTGTAGAGTGTCAGGCCTTTAACTGTGAAAGGGACATGGTTCACTTCAATTGAATTCAACCTTATGGTGCTCAGGTCAACCCGGCGCCCGAGAGTGATATGCGCGCGGAAAGGCTTGTCGTCAAACGGGATGCGCACATCCCAGGCCGCCCGGTAGACATCCTGGGCAAGTGATATCAGAGTGTTGTCCCTTTCTGTGGAGCAGAACACGGTGGCTGACTCAGGTTGTGCAAAGTATCCCAGTCTGCAGAGTTTGAGGACAAACGAATCATATTTATCAGCCACTTCCTCTAAAACACGTGTGAGAGCCTCAGCCTGAGGGATGGTGATGTCCCCCAAGAATGCCACTGTCATGTGGTACATGTCTGAGGAAGGATAAGAGCCGTTGCACTGCTCCTTCAGCAGTGAGGCAAGGCGAGAGAGCTCATGACGGGCATTATCCTCGATATCAAGGGCTATGAAGGCACGGAATGTGTTCTCCCGGCCATAGTTGCGCGGGCGGTGGTCATGATGTCTGTCAGACATGGTAGCTGATCTCAAATTCCTGGGCTTCTGCAACACATTTGGCCAGAAGCTCATCGATGTTCATGTCGGAGAATGACTTCTGCTCCATATCGACCTCAGGCCTGACAAGCGGATGCTTGGGGCTGAAGATCACGCAGCAGTCATCGTAGGGGAGAATGCTTGTCTCGAAAGTGCCTATCTGGCGGGCTGTCGAGATTATCTCCTCCTTGTCCATGGCAACCAGAGGCCTCAACACCGGGATATCGGACATGCTGTTTGTGAAACACATGCTCTCAAGCGTCTGGGATGCAACCTGCCCAAGTGCCTCGCCTGTGACAAGTACCCTGCAGTCTCGGGCCTTGGCTATCATGTTCGCCACCTTCATCATGCAGGCGCGCATCATGAGGGTGTGTTCATCTTCCTTGGAGTGGTCCTTTATCCAGAGCTCGCACTCGGTGAAGTTAACCACAATGAGGTTTGTGCCCTGGTTGTATGGGGCGATAATCCTGGCAAGGTCCTTGACCTTCTGAAGTGCCATGTCAGAGGTGTAGGGGTAAGCATGGAAGTAAAGGCAGTCCTGTTTGAGGCCACGCTTTGCTATACGCCAGCCGGCGACAGGGGAGTCTATTCCACCGGAGAGAAGAAGCAGACCTTTTCCTGCTGTTCCTACAGGCAGACCTCCCGGTCCCGGGACAGGGGATGTGTACATATAGGCCTTGTCACGGATCTCAATTCTGAGCTCCTTCTGCGGATCCTTCACCTTGACCTTCATGTCAGGATAACGGTCAAGCACAACGCCTCCGAGCTCTGCTTCAATCTGGTAGCTGTTCATGAAGAAGCTCTTGTCACCGCGGCGGCATTCGACCTTGAATGAGCCAGTGTCGTCTGCAAAAGGCTCGTTCTCTATCAAAGCCTTGGCATTCTCGACAATTACTGGCCAGTCCTTCTCGCAGACAAGCGCCTTTGAGAACCCCACGACTCCGAATGTGGTCTTGAGGGTCTTGATGACAATCTCCTCAGGACAGTCTTTTGAGACGTAAAGATAGAAACGGCCTTTCTCACGTGTCAGAAGGCTTCTGTACGGATGGATCTTGAGCTTAATGTTGTTCTTCAGCTTCTTCTCAAAGAAGTTCCTGTTCAGTCTTTTGAGGGATATCTCCCCAAGTCGTATGAGGTAAAGATTCATCTCTTTTGTATTAACATGTTCCATGGTTATTTCCTGTAATTTGCCTTGATTTATTGCTTGATTCCGAGTTCCGAGGCGGCAGCACTCAGAGCAAGACAGAGCTCCTGGACTTCCTCTGCTGTGGTCCCGCTTCCCATTGATATCCTTATGCTGGACATCCTTGATGCGGGATCAATGTTCATTACTGTGAGCACGCTCTCTGCCTTACCCTTTGAGTTTGAGGAGCAGGCGCTGCCTGATGAGAGGCAGAATCCCTTGTCCGCCATGACTCTGAGAAACACCTCGGAAGGAATCGGTTTTGCACAAATGTTTATGATATAAGGAGAAAACTTGAGTCCGCTCTTGCATGAGGGCGAGATCAGACTATATCCTGCACTCAGAGCAGTCTCTTCAATTTTGGTTCTGAATGCCAAAATTTCATTATACCTATCCTGTAAGCCAGACAACGTAACAGCAAGCTCTGCGTTCATGGCGCAGATGCCTGCAAGGTTCTCCGTACCCGGTCTAAGTCCTTTCTCCTGTCCGCCTCCGCGTGATAGGGCAAGCACTGCCTTGTTCCTGTTGTAGAGTATTCCTACTCCTCGCGGGCCGCAAAACTTATGTGCGGAGAATGATGCGCTGTCAAAGTCCTCTTTCTCCGGGAAGAACGGAATCTTGCCCAAAGCCTGCACCGCATCACAGTGTATGTGGATCCTGCGTCCTGACGTTTTCTCATAGTCACGGACAACCTTTACCAGTGAAGCAGTATCTAGGACGGTTCCGGTCACGTTGTTCACCTTCATGAAGGCAACCATGCGTACTTTGTCGTTAAGTGCGGCTCTCAAGGTCTCAGGATCAAGGTAACCGCCAGGGCAGCGGAGGGCAGTGAAGGTCCATCCGTGGCTCTCCAGGGTTTTCTTCCATTCAAGGATTGCCGCATGCTCTATACCGGTTGTGATGATCTCTCCTGGAGCCGGGGAATTGAGCAGGGATGAGAGCACTATGGAATTACCTTCTGTCCCTCCGCTTGTGAAGTAAATGCAGGACGATGTTGTCCCGAGCATCGAGGCTATTGCCGCACGCTCTGTCTCCAGACGTGACTTTGCCTCAGAGCCAAGCGGGTGAGTGGAGGAAGGGTTTCCTATGTATCTGCAGGCGACATCAGAATATACCTCAAGGGCTTTCTGCCCCATGGGGCTTGTCGCCGTCCAATCGAAATAGTACATACCGTAATACCTTATCAGACTGACGGGACCATGACAACGCCCTTGATGATCTCCTCGTCAATAGGCCTGATCTCATATTCACCTTGATCCTTTAGGATGACAAAGCTGGTGACTCCGTTAACTGCCTTCTTGTTCTTCATCAGCTGCTGTCGGTAATCCATCCAGTCACCGCGCTGGATGCGGTACGTGACATCAAATCCATAGAATGCAAAGAGCTTGATAACTCCTGCTGCGAACTCCCTGGAACAAAGTCCTAGCTCACGGCTGGCCTCCATTGCCTTGCACACTCCCCATGCAACAGCCTGTCCTGAGGACCACTGAAGACGTGACATACCCTCAAGGGCCTATGCGAATGTGCTTCCAAGATTCAGGGCCGCACGAACTCCAAGCCTCTCATATGGATCATTATCTATGTAGGACTTCTTAATCTGCAGGGATATGGTGATTATCTGCTTCAATGTTTCAGAGTCTCTATCCATTATCTTCTGCTTCTGAGTGGCAATGATGTTGAACAGCGAATCATCTTTGGTAAGAAGACTGTGCTTGAGAACCTCGGCAAACCCGTTCATGTAATCCTTCTGGGTCAGGCTCCTGAGGCAGTCTGTGCAGATCAGGACCTCATTGGCAGGGAAGAATGAACCTACAATGTCCTTTGCGAACTTGAAGTTAATAGATGTTTTTCCGCCAAGGCAGGAAGATGCCATGCTGACAAGTGTGGTTGGAATAAGAATCACCTTGCATCCGCGCATGTATATGCTTGCAGCAAAAGCGGTTATGTCGCAGATCATACCGCCACCCAGGGCAATGAAGGTGCAGTCACGTCCAAGACCGCTGTCGATTGCGACACTCAGGATCCGCTCAAGGCACGCGAAGCTCTTAGAGGACTCTCCGGCCTCCAGAATCACATTTGGCTTCGGAAGCGGTCTGACCATCTTGGCTGTGTTTGAGTCACACACCCACAGTGTGTTGTTGCCGTAGGTTCCGACATGATAGGACAGGTCGGTGAAACTATCGGCCATGAACACTTTTGTTCCAAGACAATTCAGGAATTCGCGCATGTTATAATTCTACTACCAATCATGCGTTGCTTCAATGAATTATCTATGAAATCTGTAACGTCTGTTCCCTATCCAGTGTCTTTTGGATTATAGTTATAATATGTACTATTTCGATTGGACAGCGACAAGCCCCATGGGGCAGAAAGCCCTTGAGGTATAT
>JAFZUN010000261.1 GCA_017618315.1 Spirochaetales bacterium | reverse complement strand
GAGTCAAAAGGACTCCATCTACACGTGGAAGAAGGTTTCCCCAATTACAGGTGCTGCCATGAATCTGTTTCTCGGTTTTGGAAGCGGATCCTCCATGCAGGGGGACAAACTGCATGGAACAATATTCATGGTTGGTGATGTGATTTGCACGGGACTGATTGTATTCGACATCATCAGGCATAGTACGGAAGAGTTCAACCATTCACTGTACGGTGGCGACAAGCCAGGTGAAATGACTTTGGCTATCATCGGTCTGGTCGGAGCCGCAGGCCTGAGAGTCTGGCAGACAATCCAGCCGATTGTTTACGCCAGGCAGTATAACGCCAAGCTCAGGAATGCTCTCGGTATGGATGATCCGACATTCGCAATGCTTCCTGTATACACAAAGGATGGTCTTGGGCTGACGCTTTCCGCAAGAATTCCGTTGAATTGATTCAGTTGCAACAAAGCCATTGATTTAATATATTTATGGCATGCTTGATATAGTTAAAATTGGTGATGAGGTGCTTCGTGAGAAGTGCACTCCTGTCACCGAGTTCGATGATGCGCTTCATATCCTTTTGGAAGCGATGTATGAGACTCTCGAGACCGCTGACGGAGTGGGTCTTGCAGCACCTCAGGTAGGTGTGGACAAGCGGTTCTTCATAGTTTCCCTTCCTGACGGCACAAAACGCGAGTTCATCAATCCGGAGATTACAGGATATTCCGTGGAGACACACCCCTATGAGGAAGGTTGCCTCAGTGTGCCCGGTGTCTATCACGATGTTGTGCGCCCCTCAAAGGTGATAGTGAAGGCCAAGGATGCAAACGGAATTGAGTTCACACTGAAGGCCTCAGGTCTGATGGCCAGAGTCATCCAGCACGAGTACGACCATCTTGACGGTGTGCTCTTCGTGGACCGTCTGAATGAGGAGGAGCGCAAGAAGTTGCTTCGCGCCTACGAGAAAAAGAACAGAAGCAAGAGAAGAAAGTGACAGAGCCCAGAATCCTGTTCGCGGGAACACCTGAGATTTCAGTGCCTCTGCTTCGCGCATTGAATGAGAATTTCAATGTTGTCGGCGTCCTTACGTCCTGCGACAAGAGCGTGGGGCGCTCAAAGGCACTTGTCCCGAGTCCCGTGAAGAGCGTGGCGCTTGAGCTGGGAATTCCCGTGCTTCAGTTTGACAGCCTCAGGACACAGGCACGTGAAGAAGTCAAGAAACTCGGCGCAGATACCCTGATCTCTTTTGCTTTCGGAAAGATTTTCGGACCCCTGTTTCTGGATCTTTTTCCGAACGGACGTTTCAACGTTCATCCGTCTGCTCTCCCAATGCTGCGCGGACCCTCTCCGATTCAGTTCACCATCCTTGAAGGACTTAAAGAGGCCACCATCAGTTTCCAGAACCTTGGCCTGAAGATGGATGAAGGTGAGATCTGGGGAACAACATCATTTGAGCTTGACGGGACAGAGACAACAGAGAGTCTTTCTGCAATAGTCGCGGCAAAGGCCGCACAGTTTGTGCCGTCTCTGCTGCGTGATGTGGTGGCAGGAAAGGTGGAGCCAAAAGCGCAGGAAGGAGAGGCAAGCTACTGCACCATGATTGACCGCTCCACAGGTCTTCTTGATTTCTGCCGTCCGGCTTCTGAACTGCACCGGATAGTCAGATCCTGCAATCCGTGGCCTAAGGCATGGGCAAGGATCAACGGAAGCGACATTGCCATAACCGGGGTGTGGGGCGGCTTCAAGGAGCTCTCCGAAGAGGAGGCGGCAGATCTTCCTGCTCCCGGTACGGTGGTGGGAATGAGAAAGGACAGGGGGATAGGAGTGGCATGCTCAGACAGAATCCTCTGGATCACATCACTTCAGCTTCCCGCAAAGAAGGATCTGGACTTCAAGTCATTTGTCAACGGTAACAGGTGGATTCTGGATTCCCGTTTCGAGTGAGCCTCAATGCCGGATTGTCCTTATAACAGTTATTCTTCAAGTCTCATACAGCGCTACGGATACAAGGTATTCCGTGTTGGAGTGGATGCCGGTTTCACATGTCCCAACAGATGCAGGGACCCGGAGGGCCGCGGCTGTATTTACTGTGACAGCCAGGGTGCAAGGGCTGCTTACCAGAGAGTCTCCGAGGTCTCATTCCATCACGACAGTGGTTTTGTGAGTCAGATAGATTTAATATCCTCAAATAACAGTAATTGCTCAAAAAACGTGCTTAGATTTGATTATAAGGACATTGAAAAGCAGGTTGAAAGAGGTATGTCCTTCATCAGACGAAGGTACAAGACAGACCATTTTGCCGTTTATCTGCAGTCTTTCTCAAACACATTTGCACCGGTGGAAAAGCTGAAGGAGCTCTATGATTATGTAATGACCCTCCACAATTGGGAGGCCCTGATTGTTTCCACAAGACCCGACTGCATTGATGATGCAAAACTTGAGCTTCTGGCATCCTATAAAGAGCGCAGCGGTTCAGTCTGTGTGGAGCTTGGACTTCAGAGCGGAAGCGATGATCTGTTAAAAGCCATGAAGCGCGGACATGACGTTGCCTGTTTCCTGAATGCCGCTGAGAATGTGAAAAGGCATGGCCTTGAGCTCTGCGTCCATGTGCTCACCGGTTTCCCCGGAGAAAGCAAAAAAGAGTTGGACAAGACGATAGATGCGGTAAATAAGGTTCATCCTGATGCTATTAAGATTCACAACCTGAACATCGTGGCCGGAACTGAGCTTTATGACATGTTCCTGGATGGGGAAATCACTGCTCCAAGTATGACAAGGCATCTGGAGAACACTGTTTATTTTCTCAGGAGAATACCTTACGATATTGTTGTGGAGCGGCTGATATGCGAGACTCCGAATCACAGGCTTGCCAGCCCGCGTCTTTTCCCGGATAAGAACCGTTTTTTGCGGCTTCTGGAAAAGACAATGGCTGAGCGTGGGGTAAGACAGGGGGATCTGTGCTTAGGGCAGTAAGGACTTTGGCTTTTATCCTCTGCATCATCTGCATGGGAGTGATAATCTACTTCTCTTTCTCCTCAAAGGTAGACATTCCACAGTTCCTGTCCGGGACATTCAAGATAGGTCATTGTCTGGCATATGTGGCACTGAGTTTTCTCCTCTTTGTCTGCTTCTCTGATTTCAACACTCACAGGTTCTTTGCGTGGAATATACTTCCAATGGTCTCTTCTTTCCTGCTTGCATCCCTTTTCGGATATGCAGTTGAGCTCTGTCAGCCGTATTTCGGAAGGCATTTTGCCCTTACAGATATGCTAAGTGACTGCGCGGGAGCTTTTATAGGAACAGTAATAGGTTTCTTTTGTGTACTTTTCATGTGCACCATTGAAAGAAAGAGAACCAGAAGTTAATATTCTTGTAACTGAAAGTTAGGAGACTGTAATGCTCAAGAAAACTCTTGCCGTCCTTCTTGTGGCGGTTCTTTCAATCGGATTGATTTTTGCAGCGGATACATCTGCATCGGAAGACAGGGTTCCGGAGACCCTGGCTGAGAAGTTCAGCTATGCGCTGGGTATCCTGTGTGCCTCGAACTACGGCACCGATTATGCCATGATGTATTTCTCATATTACCAGTACTACAATTTCCCGGAGATCGACGAGTATTTCGGCGCGCTGGGAATGTATGATCTGATCAACGGAACTTTGCTTTACAGCTATGACGAGCTTAACGGATTCCTTTCAGAGTATCCGGAGGAATATGAGGCAAGATTGCAGAAGCTGGCTGCAGATAACCTGAAGGCTGCTGAGGATTTCCTTGAGCAGAACAAGAAGAAAAGCGGAATCCAGACCACTGCATCAGGGCTGCAGTATCAGGTGATCAAGAAAGGAAACGGTGCACTGGCAAAGGCCACGGACAGCGTGGAGCTTGACTATGAGCTCAAGCTCCTGGATGGGACTGTCATTGACAGCTCCTATGCGCGCGGCGAGCATTCCACATTCCCCATGGGCTCTGTGATTGAGGGCTTCAAGGAAGGCGTCATGCTTATGCCGATGGGATCCCATTACATCTTCTACATCCATCCGGATCTCGGTTATGGTGCACAGCAGACGGGAAGCATGGGTCCGAACTCACTTCTCATCTTTGAGGTTGAGACTTATTCGATTGCAGACCAGCAATAGGGAGAACATAAAATGAACATCAAGAACAAAGGACTTCTGAAGATGATTCTTGTCGGAATTGTCATTCTGGTTGTCGGAATCATTGTGATAAACCACACGGACTCATTCCTGAAGATCGTCATGATTGCAGCAGGTCTTGGAACATTCATTGACGGACTTTATACCCTCAATGGGACTAAGAAGTGGAAGTACACGGATACTACCAAAAAACTTGCCATGGCAAAGGGAATCGAGTCAATCGCAATAGGTGTGGCTGCGGTTCTGATTGCAATCTTCGCAGCTGACACAGCACTGACTGTGATGGTCTATATCTTTGCAATCGGGCTTGTTTTCTCTTCTGTTGTTGCATTCCAGAATGCCGCAACAGCTAAAAAGTTCGGGATTGAGGATATGAGATCAAATTTCCTGGTTGAGGGAGTCATAACTCTTCTGATTGCAATCCTGCTTTTCTTCAAGCCTGTCGATACACTGGTCAAGGTTGTGCAGGTACTGGCAATCGGATTCATCGTTGTCGGTGGAATCATGATTGTCGTTGGAGTCATTGCGCTTTTCAAGAAGCCTGATACCGTTGAGGTTGTGGTTGAGAGTGCAGAGACCGTGGACGACAAGAAAAAAGACTGAACACTATCGTTTAAAAAAAAGAGCAGAAGCCATTCATCTGACTTCTGCTCTTTTTTGTGTCAGGTTCAATCAGTAGTGGGCCCAGCCCGCTTTAACGTATTTGTCTGTGATTTCCTTCACATAGCCGTTGAACCTGGCGCACTCTTCTGGATCGTTGGAAACAACCTCCCAGCGGCACATGGCCTCCTCACTTCTGGAGATACGCTGTGCGACCTGGACCCATTTCTTGCCGTCCAATGAGTAGTCCGCGCTGAAGGTCTTGGGAAGGTTGAATCTCATCAGGCAGGCATCCAGGTCACTTCCATCATCCATGTCCTTGATGATTGTGGCGCCCAGTGAGCGCATCTTCTGTTCCACCTCATCCATCAGAAGGGGCATCTTCTCAGGTGCTGCCTCGCAGTGCAGTGGCCACTCGCGCTCACGGAACAGCGATGTCTGGAGCTTGTATGCCCTCTCGTATGCCGCAGGATCTTCCTTGTAGCATCTTGCGCTCAGAAGGGCGATGAAGAGGGTGGACTCTATGGCAGCGAATCCCTTTGAGAGGTCATCCGGGTCATAGGGGTAGTTCATGTAGTAGTGGGCGCTCTCTTCCTCAGCGGTGAAGTATCCCTCAGCGCAGTGCTCGCGCAGCTTCTGTTTGATGAACGAATGTCCGTTGCGGATGATGTGCACCTTCACGCCGCTCTTTGCAATCTCGCACAGAGAGATGGG
>JAFZUN010000260.1 GCA_017618315.1 Spirochaetales bacterium | reverse complement strand
TTCAAAAAAACATGTAATTATTACATTTTATTTCTCATATTATCAAAAAACATGTATTATCTAACTATGAGCAAATCACTGATCATTGAAGAAATTAAGAAGACAATCGCAGAACTGGATATAATGCTTCCTCAACTGAAGTCGAGCAAGAATCTGAAGATAAATGGCAGCCTTCAGTGCTCGAGTCGGGGGGATACGATAAACTATTATCAGGTATTTGATGACGGAAGCAAGAAATATCTCGGAAGAAATGACCAACAGCTGATCATTGCTTTGGCTAACAAAAGGCACTTCTGCAAGATGACTGATGCCGTGGAGAGGGAAAGAGATCAGCTTGACAGATGCCTTAAGATCCTTGAATCCGGAACCCAGATTTCCGATATCGATAAAGTGTATCCCTCTCTGCATGAGGGAATCAGAAAATTGAGTGGCCCGTTCAGCATCACTGACGACGGGTATGTCATGAGATGGCTGAAAAAGAACAGCTATCTCAGGAACAGGAAACAGCTCAGCGGACAGAACAAGACCCTGAAAGGGGAGTATGTCAAATCCAAGAGCGAGGTCATCATTGCCGACAGAATGACTTATTACGGGGTACCGTATGTCTATGAGATAACCACTGCAAAGGATGCATTCGATGAGATGAGATATCCTGATTTCTTCATTTTGAACAAGAGAACACGGAAGGAATACTTCTGGGAACATCTCGGGAAAATGGGAGATCCGAAATATGCGGCCGCCAATCAGGTCAAGATGGAACAGTTCTCCAAACAAGGTATTATTCCGGGCAAGAACCTGATTGTGAGCTTTGAATGTGGGGACAGGCCGCTGAGTACGGAATACGTTGATACGATAATAAAGCAACTTCTTGTCTGATCAAACAAGTGAGCTTGATTTGAGTTTCTCGTCTGTGAAATTTCGCTTGTATGCTATGACCATGATTATTGAGCATACCAGCCAGCCTGCAGGATATCCCAAGGCTATTGGCATGATGGTGTTGCTGATGAAATGCGCCATGATGAACAGATAAATCTGCCTGAACAGCACAAAAGAGAAAAGCATGGCCATCATCGGGATACTGGATCTGCCGCTTCCACGCAGGGCTCCCGCATAGATCTGGTTGAAGCAGGGAAGAAGATATGCCGGGGTGAGATAGGTAAGGAACATGGTTCCGTACAGAATGACGCCTTCTTCCTCGCTTCCTATGAAGATTTCCACTATGATCTTTGCCAACGGGACTACCGTTGCAATAAGAACGGCTGTGGAGACAAGCGACATGTAAAGCGATGTCCTTACTCCCTGACGTGCCCTTTCTGTATTCATTATTCCCAGGTTTTGACCTACAAAGGTCTGTGTGCCCATGGCAATTGACTGCATTGGAAGAAGCACAAGCTGGTCAACCTTGATGTACGATGTCCAGCCTCCCATTACATCTGCACCGAAGAAGTTGATGTAGGACTGCACGAATATGTTGGAGAAGCATGTAATGGCCATCTGCAGGGCGGAGGGCAACCCTACCTTGAAGATCTTTCTGAGAATCATTGTGTCGATGCGGATCTTTCGCACACTGATTTTGATGCTTGTACTTGTGGTGAAGAGAAGCCTCAGCACAAGCAGCGCTGATATTCCTTGCGAGAGTATTGTCGCATAGGCAACACCAGCGGTTCCCATCTTGAACACAATCACGAAAACAAGGTCCAGAATTATGTTGAGGCTTGCCGAAACAACCAGAAAGATGAACGAGTGCGTAGAGTCTCCTATTGCCCTGAGGATTGCGGATCCCATGTTGTAGATCAGCAGGCCGGAGATGCCGGCAAAGTAGATTGTCATGTAAATCCTCTGCTCGGCCGCGACCTCGGCAGGGGATTTCATGATCTTCAAAAGAAGCGGGATGATTGCTATTCCCATCAGTGTGAGGGTCAGGCACAATATCAGAGTAACGGCCATGAAAGTGTGTGACGCACGGTTCACGGACTCATCGTCCTTGGCTCCGAAATAGTGGCTGATTATGACGCTGGCACCGATGGAGAATCCCATGAAGAAGCTTAATATCAGGTTTGTGGCTGAAGAGAGTGTGCCGACTGCGGAGAATGAGTTCTTTCCGACGAAGTTCCCCACAACCCAGGTGTCCACGGTGTTGTAAAGCTGCTGGAACAGGCTTCCGAACAAGAGCGGCAGGGCAAACGTGATGATCTGACGGACAATTGGTCCGCTGGTCATGTCCATGTCGGACCGTTTTCCCAGTCTGAATACTGCCATGCTTCCTTCCGTGAGTGAGTTCTAAAGGGAGTATAGACTTAAAACAGAAATGATTAAAGGCGGAACTGGTACGAATAAATCGTATTATCTGCGTATTTTTCTTGTTTTGAGTTTTTCCTCAATTTTGATTGTGTTTTTTGGCCTCCACATAAAGCGGACGACTGATTGTTGAATTTTATTGCATATTAGCCTGTTGGGGTGTAAGCTATAATCAGAGCAGAATCCGCACGGTCGGATTCCAGTCGAAATAACAGCGAACAGAAGGGAACATATTCGGAGGCAATTATGAAATACGGTCGTGTATTCAATTTCTCGGCAGGTCCTGCAATGATGCCGGAGCCGGTGCTTGAGGAGATACGTGATGAGATGATGAACTACCGCGGAAGCGGAATGTGCGTCATGGAGATGAGCCACAGGTCAAAGGTCTACCAGCAGATCATTGATGAGGCGGAGCAGGACCTCAGGGACCTGATGGGAATTCCTGACAACTATAAGGTGCTGTTCATCCAGGGCGGTGCCACACTTCAGTTCTCAATGATCCCCATGAACCTCATGAAGAACGGCAAGGCCGTCTACATTGAGACCGGAGCATGGTCAAAGAAGGCCATTGCCGAGGCTAAGAAGGTAGGTGAGGTCATTGTGGCGGCATCTTCCAAGGACAAGAACTACACATATATCCCGGATTGCTCCGACCTGGACATCCCCGAGGATACAGATTATGTCTACATCTGTGAGAACGAGACCATTCATGGCGTCACATGGAGCAAGCTCCCCAACACAAAGGGACATATCCTTGTCTCAGACCAGAGCTCGATGTTCCTCTCAAAGCCATGCAACGTGTCTGACTACGGTCTGATCTACGCCGGAGTCCAGAAGAACGTCGGTCCTGCCGGAATGGTCGTGGTGATCATCCGTGAGGATCTTATCCGTGATGACCTGACAGACCTTCCTATCTACCTCCAGTACAAGACCCATGCTGACAACGGAAGCATGTACAACACCCCGAACTGCTGGGCAATCTACTGCTGCGGCAAGGTGTTCAAGTATCTGAAGTCCCTCGGCGGACTCAAGGAGATGGAGAAGATCAACATCGACAAGGCAAAGGTCTTCTATGATTTCCTGGATCAGAGCAAGATGTTCAAGGGAACAGTCGTCCCGCAGGACCGCTCACTGATGAATATCCCGTTCGTCACAGAGAGCGCAGAGCTTGATGCAGAGGTTGTGGCCGCAACCAAGGCCGCAGGCTATGACAACCTCAAGGGTCACAAGAGCGTTGGCGGACTCAGGGCATCAATCTACAACGCAATGCCAAAGGAGGGTGTTGTGGCTTTGGTGGAGTTCCTGAAGAAATTCGAGGCCGAGCATAAATAAGGGTAAGAAAGAATAAGGAGGGCCGGCAGACTTGGACTGTCGGTCTTTCATTTTACTAAAACGGCTGAAACGTTTACGAGTTCGCTATTTTATTGTTGTATTATCGGATTTTCCATCGTACAATTTACTTTACGAGGTAATAAAGGAGAACCTTAGGGAACTGTCTACAGTCCCATAAAGCACTAATAAGGAGAAAGGATATGAAGAAAGTATTTATCGCAATGCTTCTGGTTCTTGCTCTGATCGCTCCTATGTTCGCACAGGGAGGCGAGGAGACCAAGAAAGCCACATTTGACAAAGATGCTCCTGTCAAGATCGTTTTCTGGACACACGAGGATACAAGCCGTAACGTGCTTGAGAACAGGTATCTGGAAGAGTTCAAGGCCCTGCATCCAAATGTAGAGATTGAAGTTTCACGTTTCGCAGCAGAGCCTCTGCGCCAGGGCATTCAGACATCTTATGCAGCCGGAAACGGCCCGACAGTCTGGAACCTGCCGATTGAGAATGCTCACGCCTACATCGAAGCTGGCCTTGTTGCTCCAGTTGACTATGAGGTCGTCGGATTCAAGGATGCAGCAGACATGAGAGCACACTATGCAGATGGCATGATTGACGCTGTCTACATGGATGGTGATTTCTATGGTCTTCCTCTTGAGCTGACCAACTGGTGTATCTTCGTCAACAAGGAAGTCTTCCGCGCAGCAGGACTTGATCCTGAGAAAGACTACCCCAAGACATGGGAGCAGATGGTTGAGGTATCCAAGAAGATCGTTCAGAGAGATGGTGACATCATCACAAGAAGAGGATTCGACTTCAGATATTCCTACTCACTGATCTACTTTGTTCCGATGGTCGAGCAGCTCGGCGGATCTCTCTCAGAGAAGGACGGTTGTGTCAACAAGGATGCTTGGGTCAAGGCCCTCACATTCATGAAGAACTGGGGACCACAGGGAGAGAACCTCGGTAACCCGACCCTCACCGCTCCAAGAAAGCTCTTCAACAAGGCCAACGGTGATATTGCCATGGCCAACACAGGTCTCTATCAGGAAGCCAGAATCGCTGCTGAGAACCCGAACTTCTACAACAGCGGTGAGTGGATGGTTGTTCCGTTCCCCGTTTTCGAGGGAGGAAAGGACATTGCCGCCAAGTACTATGGACACTACTATCATGTCAATGCTGATGCAACTGAAGCACAGCAGTACTGGGGCTGGGAG
>JAFZUN010000259.1 GCA_017618315.1 Spirochaetales bacterium | reverse complement strand
TCTTATGGTCCAGCATTATGAACCTGTCATGCGACACCCCCATGCTCCTGATGAGATCCACCTTGAAGTCAGGGTTCTCCCTGATGCAGTCCTGATAGTCACTCATGTGGAGCATGCCTCTCAGGTTGTCTGATATTATTGTTATGCTTATCTTGCTGTCCACACCGCATAGCAGATGCAGTGTCTTGAGGCTTATGTAGTCGTCTATGATATGGATACTCTTTGTGGCTCTTCCGTAGATCTCCATGTAAGCCAGATCCGATCTCATGGGCTGTCCGTCAAGGAAGAGGTATTCCTTCCTCTCCTCAGGCCTGCTGAAGTCCAGCATGAAGGGAGCGATCTCCGATCTCTCCACAACATTGCCCAGCTTGTCCATCACGGAGGACATCTGACAGCCGAGTTCTGACAGCTCCTCCCTGATCTGTTCGGTCTGCCTCCTGTTCTCATTCACCTGAAGAGACAGCTGCAAGAGTTCATGCTGGCCTGCGATTGACCTGTTCTCCACTATGTAGTCTTTCATTGCCCTGAATGTACGTATCAATGCGATACTCTGCTTTGTAGCAAATGTACCTTTCAATACTGTCATGAGCATGTAAATTCCACTTTCAGAGAAGGCCCATGGCTCAGTTCGCCTGTCTCCACCACGATTTGCTGTAACATTTTGTGATAGCATAACACTTGCTTCTTGAGTGGAAAGCTGGAAACGGAAATCATCTGGAAATTTATCTGAGTTTCTCTTCACTTGCTGGTTGAAGGCACATGTCGTATACCCATAGATCTCCGCAAGGTCATAATCCAGCATCACTTTGATGCCACGGATGGTGTAAATCCTGTCCTTTATGGACGCCTCATCAATCAGAATCATGTTCTCTTCCATGTTTTTCCCCTTTGTTTTTTTAATCAAAGGACATTCCTGAGACTCCGGCTCTTGTCCTTTGCTCTTATATACGAGAAAAGTGCTGAAAATATTGCAGGAACAACAGAAAAAACTTCAAAAAATGCTTAAAATGAGTGTTAAACAGAGCTTCCTGTACTGGTATTTCCAGTTCTCACAAACCGGTTTTTTGATGTATTGTTCCACACAGGAGGCTCAAATATGGCAATTGAGAAAGTCAGAGAATACTTCAGGCAGTTCGGAATGGAGGACAGAATCCGGGAATTCGATGTTTCAAGCGCCACAGTTGAGCTGGCGGCGCAGGCACTTGGATGCGAAGGTTGCAGGATAGCAAAGACACTGTCCTTCATCACACCTGACGGACCGGTCCTTGTGGTGGCGGCAGGAGATGCCAAGATAGACAATCCAAAATACAAGGCCCAGTTCTCCACAAAGGCCAAGATGCTGACACCGGAACAGGCAGTACAACTTATAGGCCATGCGGTCGGAGGTGTCTGTCCGTTCGCAATCAATGAGGGCGTGAAAGTCTATCTCGACGAATCACTGAAAAGGTTCCCCACTGTCTTCCCTGCATGCGGAAGCAGCAACAGCGCAATTGAACTCACGATTGAAGAGCTCGAGAAACACTCCTCCTACACCTCATGGATAGATGTCTGCAAGCTCCCGGAAGCCTCTCTGGCATAATGCAATTGCGCTTCAATCCTTCCCGAAAAGCAGCTTCATTGTTCTGCTTCCTGAACCGGCCATTATCCTCAGGGCATCGGCAAGAACCTTGCGGTCGGACTCGGGAATGCTAGATATCTTCTTCCTGACCTGAGGCAGGTTGAGCATCAGACCCTTTGCTATGTCTCTGACCCTGACCGCTCCGGAAACCTCTATGATTTCAAAAGTCGTTCTGACAAGAAGCTCTTTCTGCTCAAGCGTGCATGTCTCCATGAAATCATGAAGCGTTTCATCAAGGAACCGGCTTGAGAACGTCGTGTCCTCGGTTTCGACAAAATGAGTACCGCATACATGCCAGTAAAACGGGTTATGCTGCATTATGCCCTTGCTGTCGCTCTCGATCACCACAGGAGATGTTCCTTGCACCAGAAGCAGACCTATCACAGAGGATTCAGGAATGAAGGAGTGGATTTTCGGCTTCACCTTTTCCCATGTTTCCGATGAGATCATGGACTTCTGAAGTCCCGGCCCATCAAAGTTATAAACCGCCTTTATGGCCTGAGGAGAAGCGCACAGGGCAGATGAATACATTGCCAGATTGCCGCCCTTACTGTGTCCGCAAACGTATATCTCGTCATAACCGGTTTTGAGAACGGAATTGAGGAACCCGACGGAATCGGACTGGGCCGGTATTGGGGATTTGTATGCCATGTCGAAGTCTTCCTTCCAGCCTGTGACTGTCGAGTCTGTGCCGCGGAAGGATACAACCGCGATTCTTTTGTCGTTGATATTACAGCAGAATACGGCTGCGGCAAACTGCTTGTCGTTCTCTGGCTCGAAGTTAGATATAAAACGGTCCAGACGCACTTCCGCGAACCGCCTGTAGTTCTGCATCATGCACCACAGGTCATACCGTGGCCTGAAGACGTAACTCGTCTTCTTAGGCATAGGTTTCGGATAAACAGTCTTGAATAATGAGACAAGTGTCGGTCCGTTGCATACAGACGTCTGGAACGGATTTGAATGATTCTCCAACGGAGCATAGACGAGCTCCGAGAAAATAAGCATGTCCACCTCGTTGAAGCCGTCACTAGAGAAAGAAAGGTCACCCCGCCAGGATACGTAGTCAATCGCATTGCTCATGATAATTGTCCTCATGTTGATTATCAGTCAAACCACCATGCTATGCAAGCTTCTATTCTGAGACGATGTTTCAGGAAATTGTCAGTATAGCCAGCGTTTACTTATAATGCCGTTTTAGACTCAAAAAGTTAACGCTCTTTACTTTCCCGCAAAAAAAACAGGCAAAAAGTATACAACCGCTTCAAGTCGATTCCGGCATAACCATCGGCACAGTCACAGATCCGTCCGGCATGAAGACGACCCTGCAATCTGGTCCATACTTGGCTATGGCATCGTCTATTGCCTTCTGAAGGTCATGGACAGGAGTGATGAATATGCTCCTGAGCTGCTCATCATCTATGGATGAGTACGCCTCGACATTAGCCCATTTGAAGACCTCTGCCATCTTAGCAGCCTTATGATAGCCCAGTTTGAAATTATCAGCTATTTTTCTAAGTACTTCATCAGGAGTTGAAGCACTGGAAAGCAGTTTGACAAAGGCCTCACCTCCAATGCCTTCCCTGCAGGCGCTGACAAGAATCATTGTTCCTCCGTCCTTGAGGGCAAGCTTTGCATTGTCTATTGCCTTCTGGCTCTGATAAAGGTCCACATCCATCGGGTAAGGAGCAACAGTCACAACAATGTCAGCCTTCTCCTTAAGGGGAGCCGTGAAGATGCGGTTTGCGGCTTTTACGGCATCGTTGAATGAAACGGTGATGTCTCCGGCGGTTACGGTATCAATCGCATGGTCCTTGTCCAGGACAGTCATGATTGAATAGACAGGGCACTTAACCAGGTCCATGGCCTCCATCAGGTCATCGTGCACAGGATTTCCTTCAAGAGCAAGGGCCTTGGCATCCGGGGAAAGCGCCATCTTGTGGTTGTGTTCTATTGATGAGTATGCCGCCACTCCAGGCAGGAAGCCCTTTCTTCCACCGGTGTAGCCCGCAAAGTAATGTGGTTCAACAGATCCTATAACAATTACCTTTGAAGCCTTACCAACTAGCTTGTTCAGATAGAGCTCGGTTCCTCGGCTTGTCTTACCGTAGTAGTCCATGTCTTCCATGGCGTGGCAGTCATGCACAAAGACACGGTCTTTGAAGCGGCCGTACCATGAGCCGAAAATAAACTCATATTCCTTATCGGTTGGTGCCCTGTGGCTTCCCGTGGCAATCAGAAAAGACGCCTCTGCCTTGGCAAGATCCTCACCTATGGCATCCAGGACAAAACGTGTTGGAGTGGGTCTTGTTCCGTCATTGACAATCACAAGGACATCGCCCGGAAGAGCCATGAACTTTCTGAAGCTGCCTTTGATGGCCTCTTTCGTAATCTCAACGGCATTTTTCTTGCACTTTCCGGCATTATCATCATTAAGCTTGAGAATGGCACCGAAATGCTCCGGAGCCACCTCTACTGAGATCTTTTTCTGGTTATAACCAAGCTCTATCTTCATCAATACTTCCTTGCGTCCTTGAGATGCTCCAGATGATCATCATATGCAGCCAGGTTCCTCGGATTCTCTGAGGCCTGGGTGTCTCCGCACCTCCACCATGAGCCATAGCCTTCAGTCATTGACTTGGGCATGACCCTTATGTCGAACACAACCGGTCTGTCCTTGATCCTTCTGGCTCCGTTCATGGCCTTCTTCAGGTCCTCCATTGTCCTGATGACATAGGACTTGCAACCATAAGCCTCACCTATCTTGGCAAAGTCC
>JAFZUN010000035.1 GCA_017618315.1 Spirochaetales bacterium | reverse complement strand
GCATCTTAACCAGGTTTCCCTTGAGATAGACTCTTGTCGGCACTAAGGTAAGTCCTTTCTCCTCCACTTTGCGTTTTAGGCGCTTGATCTCCTGCTTGTGCACCAGAAGGCGGCGCTTGCGGTCCGAGACATGGTTGAAGATGGAGCCTTTGTCATAGGGCTGGATGGTGAAGCCTATGAGCCACATCTCACCGTCTTCTATCTTCACATAGGAGTCGGTGAATGAGAAACGGCCTGCTCTGATGGACTTGACCTCAGTTCCAGCCAATGCCATGCCTGTCTCAAGGTCCTCAAGGACCTCGTAGTTGAAGTAGGCCTTCTTGTTTGTCTGAATGGTCTTTATCTCGGTTTTCTTCTGTTCCATACCGTTCTCCGCTCAGTTCCAGACAATCCTGAATCCGATGAAGGATGAGCAGAAGCTCCTGGACGTTAGACCTGTGGTGTACATGCTGATCTCAGATGGGTCGTTGCCATAGGATCCGCCTTTGACGACCATGTCTGTTTCTGCATCATAGAGGTCAAGGATCTCAATTGCCTTCTCAACCTGGCTGTCAGCTGCAATGCGTGACAGTGGGATGAATCTTGTATCTGTCATGTCCCAGAGTCCGCCCATTAGGGATGCAGGCGCTTTGTCTGCTGTTGATGGCATCAGAGACTTCTGGTAACCGCCCTCAGTATCTGAGAGGCATGCGGCCATCCACTGGTTCTCTGTGGGAAGGGTGACTGTTTTGCCGGTGACTTCAGAGAGCCACTTGCAGAATGCTTCTGCCGCATACCAGCTAATGTTGTTCACCGGTCTGTTTGCGGTGGCAGAGCTGAATTCGATTCCTGAGAGATAGTATTCATCGACCAGGCCTTTGGCCATGAGCTCGGTTTTATTCTCTTTGCCCCATGAGGGGTTCTCTGTGACAAATTGTTTGAACTGGCCTTCTGTGATCAGATAGGAGCCAATGTTGAAGGCATCGGTGTGAACCGTCTTTCCGGCCTCCATCACCTCGGGGAAGCTTGCCTTCACGGTCTTGCCGTTTGAGAAGTCGGCCTCTTGGATGCTGAAGCCCTCAATCGTGAACCACTCGGTCTTGAGGCTTGTCTTGCTGGCCTTCACCTGAGGAGTTTCTGAATCCTTGACTCCGGTTGTGCCTCCGTCAAGGACCTTGTACAGGGAGAGCAGGTTGATTCCGATTATGGATGTGGCGTTCTCGAAGTCCTTGTTCATCTCGTCAGTGGTGATGAACAGGCTTGCAGCCTCAAAGGCATCGCCCTTTGTCCTGTATGCGCTGTTGGCGATGTTTTGGGCGTACTCGGTATAGATTCCGGGATATCTGTGGACATCGTCGTACTCCAGGATGGCGGAGTAGGCGTTTGCCTCTTCAAGGAGCTCGAGATTCAGGGAGTTGAAGGCCTCCTCTGTGATTGTGGCGCTGCTTGAGACGGTTTGGGTGCGCGGGAAGAGCCAGTTGAAGAACACAGGGCATCCGACCTTGACGGTGAAACTGTCAATCTCGTGTCCGTTGACCTGGTATGAGACCTTATGTGTGCCGCTTGCAACCTTGCGTGTGAACGGTGTGCCGCCCTGGTAGATTCCGTCGAGATAGACGGCGACAGTCCCGCTGTCACTGGTGAATGTGACACGCTTGTGCCCGTCAATCATGTCCGGAAGGATGGCTACCAGGAATAATATCAGGAGCAGTGCCAGACAATAGGCTATTGTGAGCCAGAGTCCGGGCTTCATCCCGAATAGCGGTTTTATTTTTACAGGTTCTACCTTCGGTAGTTCATTGTTCTTCTTGCGCATGCCTAAAAGGTATATTCATTGCCTGTTATTGTCAACGACAGTGATTGTCATGTATACTTGCCATACATAACGTGAGGAGATCACAAGGTGGACAGGTTCTTTGACGGAGTCCAGTCATGGACTGAAAGATATCTTACGAAAAGAAAGGCCAGAAAGCTGGCGGCCAAGAGAAAGAAGAAGACTTTTAAGAGTGAAGCCCTTGAGTGGATCGATGCCATCCTGTTCGCGGTTGTAGTGATCTTCCTGGTCAACCAGTTCCTGTTCCAGTTCTTCATAATCCCGTCACCGTCAATGCTTGACACCCTGCTTGTGAAGGACAGGGTGATGGTCTCGAAGCTCACATACGGCATTGAGGTTTTCCCGCAAGGGCCAAAGATCCTTGACTCGCGAATTCCGGACAGGGACGAGATAATCACGTTCTATAACCCGCAATACGAGAGCAAGGGCGCGTTCTTCAACATCTTCAGCCAGATCCTCTACATGATCACGTTCTCACTTGTGAATATCGATGTGGACGAGCAGGGCAAT
>JAFZUN010000258.1 GCA_017618315.1 Spirochaetales bacterium | reverse complement strand
AGTTCCTCGTTCATAATCAGATCACCTCGCACAGTCATTAATAATATCTTGTTGATTTGCGCTTTTCAAGGATTAAAACAGGCAGTAAAAAAGCCTTATTTTCACCAAGACTCCTTGAGTACTTTAACTAAAGTATATAATATTATTACTGTTATTTATCTTTAATAATAAGAGGTATACTATTTCATGAATGACGAAATCATGAACGAAGAGGAGATGAGCAATCTTGCCCACACCTCTGCGGAATACACAGGAGAGAACATACAGGTCCTCAAGGGCCTTGAAGCTGTCCGTGTAAGACCCGGAATGTACATCGGATCCACCGGTCCTGACGGACTGCACCATCTTGTCTATGAGGTTGTTGACAACTCCATCGATGAGGCGGTCGCAGGATACTGTGACACCATCCGCATCACAATCGACAAGGGCAACTATGTCACTGTTGAGGATAACGGCAGAGGTATTCCTGTAGACATCCATCCGACTGAGGGAATAAGCACCCTGGAGGTTGCGCTGTGTCATCTGCACGCCGGAGGAAAATTCAACGGAGGAGCCTACAAGGTCTCCGGAGGTCTTCACGGAGTAGGAGTGAGCGTCGTCAACGCACTCTCAGACCATCTGATTGCGATTGTCCACAGGAATCCTGACATGTTCATGCAGGAGTACCACTATGGCGAGCCTGTTGAGCCTGTGAAGAAGATAGGATCAACAGAAAAGGTAGGAACCACAATCAAGTTCCATCCCGACACATCAATCATGGAGACGGACAACTTCAGTTTCGGAGTGCTCTGTGAGAGATTCAGGGAGCTTGCATTCCTGAATAAGGGAATCACCATAACCGCCATTGACAACAGGGAGGACAATCCTGAGGAGAAGATATTCCACTTTGATGGCGGAATAAAGGACTTTGTCTCATACATCAATGAGAACAAGAAGGTCATTCCCGAGGGAACTGAGCCTATCTACTATCTCGGTGAGAGGTCAAATGACAACGGTGCAGCCATTGTTGAGTTCGCGCTTCAGTATAATGACAGGTTTGATGAGAACCTCCACTCCTTTGCAAACAACATCAACACACGTGAGGGAGGAAAGCATCTGATCGGATTCACAAGCGGTCTTGTCGCAGCATTCAAGAACCAGCTTCAGAACCATCTGAAGGAGCTTGTCGGCAAGAACAAGAGCGCTGAGGCATTCTTTGAGTCAGATGACTTCAAGGAAGGCTTCAACTCCGATGTCCGTGAAGGTCTGAGTGCGGTTGTGTCCGTAAAGATCACAAATCCGCAGTTTGAGGGCCAGACAAAGATGAAGCTCGGAAACTCCTATGTCCAGGGTATTGTCTACAGCTTCGTATATCAGAAGCTGAACGACTACTTTGACGAGCATCCGGATCAGATAATGGTTCTGCTTGAGAAGACCATCGCCTCCTCCAAGGCAAGGATAGCAGCCAAGAAGGCGCGCGAGAATGCCCGTAAAAAGGGTTCTGTAAGCCTTCCGGGTAAACTTGCACCCTGTACTGAAAAAGATCCTGCACAGTGCGAGATTTTCATTGTTGAGGGAGATTCAGCAGGTGGAAGCGCCAAGCAGGGACGCGACAGAAGAATCCAGGCCATCCTCCCGCTGTGGGGAAAGATGCTCAACGTCGAGAAGACCAGAGAGGACAAGGTCGAGGGAAACGACAAGCTGCAGCCTGTCATCGATTCAATCGGTGCGGGACTCGGAGCCAGCTTCGATGTCACCAAGGCCCGTTATCACAAGGTCATCATTATGGCCGATGCCGATGTTGACGGCTCACATATCAGAACACTGCTTCTGACATTCTTCTTCAGGTACATGAGACCGCT
>JAFZUN010000257.1 GCA_017618315.1 Spirochaetales bacterium | reverse complement strand
TTCAAGGAGGAGTTCCGCAAGAACGAGAGCCTTGCCCAGATGACCACAATGGCCGCAGGTGTTGCACATGAGATCAAGAATCCGCTTGCATCCATCTCAATATATCTCCAGCTGATGGACAAGATGCTGGAGAAGAACGGTTCAATGACACGTGAAGAGGCGCATAAGTACCTTGATGTTGTAGCTGAGGAGGTGGACAGAATCAACAAGATTGCTGTTGATTTCCTGTTTGCAGTTAAGCCCATGAAGGTGAATCTTGCCGCATGCAATGTCAATGATGTTGTTAATAAGACGCTTGGTGTTGTTTCTGCTGAGCTTCAGGAGAAGGGAATCAAGCTTTCTACCCATCTTGCGACATCTCTTCCAAAGGTGTTCGCTGACTCATCACTTCTGGAGCAGAGCCTTCTGAATCTGGTTAAGAACGCCATGCAGGCAATGCCTTCTGACAGGAAAGCTCCTGCCATCACCATCAGCACCTATATTGAGGATGACATGGTAAAGCTCTCAGTACAGGATAACGGCTGCGGAATGACTGAGGACCAGATGAGTAAGATTTTCGAGCCATATTATACGACCAAGAGCTCAGGAACAGGTCTTGGGCTTACAGTCCTGTTCAAGATAATGAAACAGCATGGAGGAGATGTCGTGGTTCATTCCACATACGGAGAGGGGTCTGAGTTCATTCTCCAGATTCCTGTCCCGCAGAATGAGCGCTTCAGGCTTCCGGGGAGTCAGGCATGAAGAGAACTATCCTAGTTGTAGATGATGAGAAATATATCCGCGAGGGTCTTGTGGCCGCACTTGAGATGGACGGCTATACGGGACTCCAGGCAGAGAACGGTCAGGTGGCGTGGAAGATCATCAACTCCGAGCCTGTGGACATGGTCATTACAGACCTCCGCATGCCTGACATGAGCGGTAGCGAGCTTCTGAAGAAGATCTACACCACATATCCGACTATTCCGGTGGTGGTCCTGACTGGTCACGGCACAATTGAGGATGCAGTGACTGCAATGCAGAACGGTGCGGTTGACTTTCTGACAAAACCTGTGAATTTGGATCATCTCTCAGTGTTGATTAAGCGTTCTCTTGCCAGCAAGGACATGGCTGAGAAGAACCGTGAGCTCAGGACCGAGCTTGAGAACCTGAAGAAGAAAAGCGGCTACACAAGCATAATAGGTAAGAGCCAGAAGATCCTCAAGCTCATTGAGACCATCCAGCAGATTGCCCCTTCAAAGGCAAGCGTCCTTATCACAGGTGAGAGCGGAGTTGGAAAGGAGCTAGTGGCTGATGCCATTGTCAATTATTCGGACAGACGTGACAAACCGTTTGTAAAGGTTCACTGCGCTGCTCTAAACTCCAACTTGCTTGAGAGTGAGCTATTCGGTCATGTCAAGGGAGCCTTCACAGGAGCTGTGGCTGATAAGAAAGGCCGTTTCGAGCTTGCAGACGGCGGAACAATATTCCTAGATGAGATAGGAGAGATTGACGCGAGCACACAGATCAAGCTTCTCAGGGTTCTTCAGGAACGGGAGTTCGAGAAAGTCGGTGGTGAGAAGACAATCAAGACCGATGTGCGTGTGATTGCCGCAACAAACAGGAATCTTGTGGAAGAGATAGCCAAGGGAAAGTTCCGTGAGGATCTGTATTACAGATTGAACGTAGTGAGCCTTGAAGTCCCGCCTCTCAGGGAGAGGAAAGAGGACATCTTCCTTCTTGCAACATCGTTCTTGAATGAGTTCTGCAAGGAGAACAAAAAGAACATTGAAGGTTTCTCAAATGAGGCCAGGACCGCGATTGCCTCATATGACTGGCCTGGCAACATCCGCGAGCTCAGAAACTGTGTTGAGAGCGCTGTTGTCATGTGCCGCACATCCCAGATTGAGCTTAATGATCTTCCTCCTGCTGTAAGTAAAGCCAGGTCCGGCAACTCAATCGAGATTGAGCTTGGCACAACGATGGATGAGGCGGAGAAGAAGATAATACTCGGTACTGTGGCATACTGCAAGGGCAACAAATCCAAGGCTGCAGATGTACTGGGTCTTGGAAGAAAGACCATCATCCGCAAGATGCAGGAGTATGAGCAGTCTGCGGATGCTAGACCGGAAGCAGAATGACACAGGACCAGATATACCGCATATTCGATCATGACGGAATCCTGAGCAAAAAGATCGATTCTTTTGAGTTCCGTGAGGGCCAGCTTCTCATGGCCCTGGATGTGCTGTCCGCTTATAAGGAGAATGCGGTTGCGGCCATTGAGGCCGGAACAGGAATCGGAAAGAGCTTTGCCTATCTTGTCCCGGCTCTTTATTACGCTTTTGATGATCCTGACGACAGAACCGTCATTGCAACCTCCACGATAAACCTTCAGAAGCAGCTTCTTGAGAAGGATCTGCCGGCGTTGTTCAAGGCACTTGGGATGGAGTGTCCTGTTGCCATTGCTGTCGGAAGGAACAACTATCTGTGTCTGAGGCGCCTTGCTGAGCTTGTCAAGGACAATGAGCTGTATGCATACGACGGTGTGTCTGAGATCTCAAAGCTCAACAGCTTTGCCGCGGAGACTGAGACAGGACTCAGGACCGAATACAAGGGCAGGCTGGACTATCAGGTATGGTCATCCGCATGCTCTGATACGGATTTCTGCCATGGCGGCAAATGCCCCTACTTCACCGACTGCTTTTATTTCAAGGCAAAGAAGAAGCTCTCTGAGGCTTCAATCATCATATGCAACCACCATCTGCTGTTTGTGGACAGCAACACAAGGCTTGAGAATGCAATGAGCTATGACGAGGATGCAATTCTTCCTCCGTTCAGGCATTTGGTTGTTGATGAGGCCCATAACATGGAGCGTCATGCCACAGACCTTTTCACAAGCACATGCTCAAGTTACTCACTGCGCCGTCAGATGGACCATATCTATGACAACAGGGGACTGAAGGGCAGCGGATCAGGCAGGATCCTAGATGATCTGTTGCCGTTTTGCTCTGATAAGAACCTCTATCAGGAGATACTTGACTTCTATGCCCTTGTCAAAGCCAAGGCCGAGACATTGAACATGGCCACGTTGAACCTCTTGGATTACAATAAACTGGCTCATCTGCTTTGCACTAAGAAGAATATGGGACGCCTGATTGCTGAGATAGGTTCTGCTGCAAAGGAAGTCATAGACAACGGTGGCAGACTGATTGCCAGGCTTAACAGCTTTGTATCAAAGCTTGATCTTGAGGAAGCTCTTAAGTTCAAGTCTGATGAGATGCTTGTCCATATAAACAGGATCAATGACCAGATAG
>JAFZUN010000256.1 GCA_017618315.1 Spirochaetales bacterium | reverse complement strand
GAGCTTGAAGTACTCCATTATCGCCGCAAGGTCATCCGGTGCATCATAGGCGTCCGCGCAAATGGCAATAAGGTTCGCGTTCTTGGGCAGCTGTTCATAAAGCTTATTCAGGTCAGGCATTTCATTGATGCAATAACCGCACCATGTGGTGAAGATGTTTATCATTGTCACATCATAGTCCTTGAAGACCTCGGCGGTGACCTTGTTGCCGTTGAGGTCAACAGCATCAAGGTTGGCAGGGCTTTTAGCCGCCGATGCCGCGAAAACCAACATGCAAACTGAAAGGAGAAATAATAATGATGTAACAGTTCTCTTTTGCATGACTAAATTCTACACAAGTTATGCTGAAAACACAAACAATCTTGCTGTTTTAATCATCAGGCATGTCGCCTCTTGGGACCTCAAGCACAATGTCACCAGCAGGGAATGTCACACATGGGTGGATATGGCCTGTCGTCTTGTCCATCCGGCGCCTTCTGTCATTCTGCTCCGGAATGATCACATCCCCTGAGATCAGCTTGCTTCTGCACCAGCCGCACTCACCGCTTCTGCACTTTGCCGGAGCCATGATTCCTGCGCGCTCAATGGCAACAAGAAGGGTCTCCCTGGAAGAGGCCTTGATATGGAAGGTCTCAGGCCCCTGTATGACAGTCAGGTCATGGAAAGTCTCAGGTCTGTCATCTTTCGAGCTTACCATCTTGCCTGAGACACCTATGATCTCACGCCTGACCCTGCGTGCGGGAAGTCCAAGTTCCCTGACAACGCCCTCCATGAAACGGTAAAGCGCTTCAGGGCCGCAGATGAAGAGCGAGTAATCATCCGGAGCATACTTCCTGATAAGATCAGCTGTGATGTAGCCGCTCTCAAAGCCTTCTTTCCTCTCATCTGAAAGGACATGGATGACCCTGACGTTATCAGTCTCTTCCAAAATGGAGTCTAACTCCGACTTAAACAGTATCGAGTCCTCTGTCCTTGAGCCATATAGGATGGTGAGGTCAAAGTCCTCTATTCCGTCACGGATGGCATAGGCCATGGACAGAAACGGTGTGATTCCGCTTCCGCCGGCAACGGCGACAACGTTTTTGCTATCCCGTAATGAATCGTGGTAGAACTGGCCCTCAGGACCTGAGACAAGCACCTTGTCCCCTTCCTTGAGCTTACTCATGATGTAGTCGGAGACAAAGCCGCCGGGATTCTCCTTGACCGTAATATAAAGCTTTCCGTCCTTTGTCAGCCTAGGGGATGACGAGATTGAATAAGGCCTTGTGACATAGCTTTCACCGATCTTTAGCTTGACGGACACATACTGGCCTGCGCGGAACCAGGCAGCTCCTGTTCCATCGGCTTTCTTCAGAAGAAGTGACCGTGCACCTGCAGTCTCGCGCTCGATTATCCTGCTGATGACCATCAGCTGGACAGGAGGATGAAGTTCCCTTGCATTGTTGTTTATAGGAAAGCTTGTGTTGATGTCCTTGTCAGATGCAGCATCAATCGCCTTGTCTCTTCTGAGAGGAAGATTCTTGAATGATAGCATGTCCTTGAGCTTGAAGCTGCTGATCTTGACCTTGAGTTTCTGAAGCTTCTCTTTCATACTGCAGCCTCCCCAAGTTCCCTCAGCACCATATCGGCCATGAGCTCCCCGCACTGATATGCGGACGAATAACCGTCTCCTCTGGGGCCTCCTGCCCCTATGGGCTTAAGGCCTTTGACGGGATAATCCTTTCCAACCTGGAGGTTCCTGGAGATTATGTCGTCCCAGTCTGCAGTCTCATGTCCGTAGACGCAACCCTCCGGTGTCCCCAGATATCTGGCGAACGTCCATGGTGTTGCAACGGCAACCTCCTCCACATGACCCTCAAGGTCAATCCCCGTATACTCCTTCAACTGGCTGATGAGCTTTCTGGCACATTTCTCCTTGAAGGACGCATAATCCTCGCTCTTGAGGTTGTCCCAGTCAGCAGGAGACCCGAAAGTGGTTATTGAGCAGATGCATGTGCCATCCGGACTGGCCTTGGGATTGGCGACATTGTAGCAGACAAAGATGGCAAAGCTGTTGCTGTCCATGCCCTTCATTATGTTGGCGTATTCTTTTTCGGAGTCCGCAGTACCCTGCATGAATATTGAGTAATCTTTTATTCCCAGCTGATCCGCTGTGTTATCAAGGCAGAGGTGTACGGTGAACATCCTTGCGCCGTATTTCTGTTTTCTGGCATTTGAGAGTTTCTTCAGCCTGGATGTCACCATCTCCTTAGGAACCATTCTGCCATAAACAATGTCCTCATTCACATTTGCAAGAGCATATTTACACCTGATGTCCCCATACTGGGTCCTCACAGCACAGACCTTGCCGTCATTGAACAGGAAAGACTCTGCCCTGCAGTTGAACCAGATTGTGCCACCCAACTCGCGGAACTTGTCCTCAAGTGCAACCGAGAGCTCATGGGATGTAAACGCCGGAATGTATGCTCCCTCTTCCATATAGGAGCTGACCATCATGGCATAGTGCAGGAATGACATGCGTCCCATGTCCACTCCAAGATAAGACCAGTATGTGGACAGGATGTCTATGCACTTCTGTGGAAGCCTAAGCGCCTTGAACACGATCTTGCAGGAATGAGATCCGACTATGAGCATGTTGGAGTAATGTTTCAGAGCATAACGCAGGTTGTAGTTCGTTCCGTCCGAGAAATAACCCAGACCCTCGTTGATCTCGTCAAAGAGCCTGAAGAGTTTCTCCATCTTCTTGCGGGTTCCCGGAACCTCATTCTCCATGGCATCTATCATGGCCTGTTTTCCGCATGGCATTGTGATGTCCATGGGACTTCCGTCAGAGTAGCGTCCTACAGCTCGGAAGCAATCCTTCAACTGCACCCAGTTGACATTAAGCCCCAGATCATTGAACATGCGCCTCACCGGACCCGGATTATCAGCGCTTCCCACAGCCGCAAGCTCGTGCAGTGACGGGTCTATCTCGAACCTCCCGCGCACATAGGATGTGGCACAACCTCCGGGCAGGTTATGCTGCTCGACAATGAGGGTCTTCTTTCCCGCCTTCTGAAGCTTTATTGCCGCCATCAGACCGGCATTTCCGGCACCGACCACAACGACATCAAACTTGGGCAATTCAGTGATACTACCAGCCATATGCACATGATAATGCTTTCCCTTCATGTTTTAAAGGGTAACGAGCTTCATGACTAATCGAAAAAACAACAAACCAAATTAACGAATAGTGTTTAAAATAAATATTTATAGACAAAAACCATTAATTTGACTATACTTTTATATATTATGGGACGAAAAGCATTAGTGTTACTACCAAGACTCAGGCGTGTCCTTTCTGAAATGGGAGAGAACATCCAGCTGGCAAGACTGAGAAGGAATCTATCAGCAGAACTTGTTGCAGAACGCGCAGGAATAAGCAGAGCCACTCTCTGCAAAGTAGAGAAAGGAGAACCTTCTGTATCTATAGGCACATATGTTGCAGTACTTCACGCTCTTGGACTGTCTGAAGAATTATCGCATGTTGCCATGAATGATGAACTAGGCAGAAAGTTGCAGGACCTAAATCTGGTATCGCACAGAAAGCGGGCACCAAAAAACAGAATAGAAAAACAGGAAAAAGCCGATGTCTGAATCTATTTATGTGTATATTGATTCTTATTCCTCCGAATCTCCCGTTTTAATAGGAAATCTATATGCTGATACACTAAGAGGAAAAGAAGTTTTTTCCTTCGAATACGATATGAACTGGCTGAACAACCCCAGTTCTTTGATCTTAGATCCTGATTTACAGCTTTTCTCAGGAAGACAGTACACCTCAGGGGAAAAGAATCTGTTCGGTGTATTCACTGATTCATGTCCTGACCGCTGGGGAAGACTGCTTATGAGACGCCGTGAAGCAATTACTGCACGGGAACAGAACAGGCCTCCGAAAAAACTAATGGAAAGCGATTATCTTCTTGGCATTCTGGATAGTGCAAGAATGGGTGCTCTGAGATTTAAGACACAGAAAGACGGGCCATTCCTTGCTGAAGAATCGTCTCAATCCGTACCAGTATGGACAAAGTTGAGAGATCTGGAAGAGGCAGCAATAAACATTGATTCCGATATTCCTGAAGATAAGAGAGAGAAAGACTGGCTGAGAATCCTTGTCAACCCAGGCTCGTCTCTGGGAGGTGCAAGGCCAAAAGCAACAGTCAAAGATACAACCGGAAAACTATGGATAGCCAAGTTCCCATCACGAAATGACCAGATCAACACCGGTGCCTGGGAGATGGTAATCCATGAGTTGGCTTTGAGATGCGGAATAAATGTGCCGGAAGCAAGATGCAGTGCGCTTTCTGAAGCAGGATGCACATTCATGGCAAAACGCTTTGACAGAACAGCTGACAACAGACGGATTCATTTTCTTTCTGCAATGACAGTCCTTGGAAAAAAAGATGGAAACAACTACTCGGATGGAAGCAGTTATCTTGATATTGCATATGCAATCAGAGAACAAGGTTCACGAGTAAAACATGATCTGACTGAACTCTTCAGACGGATATTATTCAGCATAGCAGTATCAAATTCCGATGATCATCTCAGAAACCACGGTTTCCTGTTTGAGCCAAAGGGATTGTATCTTTCTCCTATGTTTGATGTGAATCCCGATCCTGATGCGTCAGGTTTATCCCTAAACATTGATGAGACTGATAATTCCATGGACTTTGATCTGGCGATCAATACATCAAAGTATTTCGATATCACAAAGGATGATGCCGCAGCCATGGTAAAACAAATCAGATCTCAGATTGCATCATGGTCTTACATCGCAGAACGATTCGGAATCAGCAGTAAAGAAATTGATATGATGTCACACTGTTTCAGGTGTTGAATTCTCAGACTCCACAATGCATTGCTTTGAATGAAACAGCTGATTATTCTCAGCTGTTTTCCTGCAACAACCTTTCCTCTAGCTCAAAGACCTGTTTCTCCATTCTTCGGTTTGACTCATTGAAAGATACAATTCCTGCCACAAGAAAAACTGGAGAAGCTATCATGAATACCCACCCAATGGCCAAAAAGGAAGGAATATCAACAATTTTCACCAAGGCAAGACCACCACCGAAAAAGGCAACGGCTGTCCTGATGAACGCAAGAAGGGTCCGTCTGTTTGCAAGACGGGTTCTTTCAAATGCAAGCTTATCTCGCAGGATAAGCTTATTATATGATGGATGGTTCTCTACTTTACTCATGCCTGGATTATCCCAAACATTGCCAGAACAATCAAGATTATCAGAACCAATCCCATGAATCCCCAAAAAGCTTTCTTCTCCTTGAAGAACTGAATGGCAACTGTCGGAAGAAGTGCCCAAAGACCAACACTACATCCAAGTGCTATAGCAATCTCGGCCCATGAATCGCTCAGAGCCATATTGGCAAGATAATAGTGATTACCTGGATAAGAACCGGTCATTGACAATGCCCAAATTGCAGACGGATTGCTTCCATTGAATATTGCATCAAAGATCCTGTTGGGATTGAGCATGTTATGAGCAGGATTAATCATAATCAGCAGAGGAGCAAAAAGCGCAAGGATTGAGGAGATGATTGTGATCCAGTGGACTATTGTCGCATAGGTTCTCTCACTGAGAGGAAGCTCTATCTGAGGTGGTTCAACGTATGTATGCTCTGTCTTGCCCTTTTTCTCCAGGGTTGCGTTTTTCCGGCTGTCACGCAGGATAACGACTATAACAAGGGCTATTATCACTGCAAATACACCAACCTCAACAATAGAAGGAACTTTTCCTATCAGCTTGAGCGTTGACAGAGCTTTTGTGACAAGTCCGAATGATGTGAAGAACATTATTCCGATAAGGATGGTTCTGACGGTGCTGACCTTGACCTTTGCAAGCGCATAGGAACCTATGAATCCACCTATGACCTGGCCAGAAAGCCATGGCAGGACAAAGAACGGTATGATTGCTCCAGCTGACATGTATGCCCAGATTGAGACGCAGTTTCCAATTCCCAGTATTGCACCACTTGTAGCAGCGGTAACCTTGAGAGGAAGACCCATACAGACATTCAGGACCGGAGTAATGGCCCAGCCTCCACCCATTCCGAAGAATCCGCCGATGAACCCTACAATCCCAACTAGAATGAGTCCGGGGCCGAGGTTCTTGACCCTGTAGTCATACATTTTTCCCTCAGATTCCTCGAAATACTTGTCATCAAGTCTGAACCAAGCAGTGAACCTATCGACTTTCTTAACCTCAGGATGCTCAAGTTTCTTGCCACCGGAAAGAAAGTAGACAGCAAGCGCCACGAGTATAAATCCGAGAAGAAGACGGAGAATACCCTCACCTGTCGCTCCAGCCGAATTGGCTATTGTGATTGCAAGGATGGCACCGATCAAGGATCCTATTGCCTGACTGATAGTCATTATCAGAGCGGTTTTGTACGAACACAGTCTCTTCCTGATGAATATTCCGGTCGAAATCAGCCCAGAGAACATGGCAACAATGACACCTGCACCTCTGACAACAACGCTGTTCACGGAAGTGAATGCAAGCATGATCGGGGTGAAGATGACTCCTCCTCCGATACCGGCAATTACAGAAATAAGTGCAATAGCCACGCTGATCATGAAGAACGCAAACTGGATTGCGACAACCGTTGATGTCAGCATATCACCTGATGTCGGGGTCTGCGGCACAGCTCCGAGTATTGTCAAACCGAAGAATGACAGGGCAACGGACGCAATCATGATGATGATCTCAAGATACGGAGAACGCATGTACTTAGACTTCTGCAGGGCTTTCATTATTTATATCCTCTTCTCCAAGATATAGGGTACCCGCGTAGGGGTACCCCAATATTGTAATTAATTCATTGTAATTTGACTATGGAAGTCAATGCATGATTGTGAAATCACCTGCATGTCCGTTGGTTCCGTCATAACCCTCATCCTTCATGCAAAGATGCACGGCACCTGTCTTGAAGGTCAGTGGCAATGCCAGGATGTTCGGATTCTCAGGCAGGTACTTGCGCTGTGCATCTGCAAGAGCCTCCTCGAATGTGGCTCTGGTCTTGAGACCCATGCCTCTTGCAATACCTGGCTCACGGGCACCGACAATATAGATGGCAGAGGTATTCATCTCAGCGATATGGCCGCAGCTCATCATAGAGAATCCGTGGAACGGATGGAATGCATTGCAGAAACGGTACTTGCGCACATACTCCTGATTTGTGGCAAAATACTCACCGTATCGGTTCATATCAGGCAGGACATTCATGTAGTCATGCTGGAACATAGTGTACAGCTCTCTGAGATACGGCCATCTCTCGTCATGGAAGTAACCGTCGCAGATTGAGGAGACGATAAAAACACAGCGGTCGCTCATGATTCTCTTGTGTCTTATGACCTGAGCTGAAAGAGCCTGCATCATCTGGATGGGGTTAGTACCCATTCCGTTGCCGTAGTGGAAATTCGTCGGCATGCCGAAGACCAGACAATCGTATTTCTTCTCTGCGAACGGGACATATGTCCTCTGGTCAGCCACTTTCCAGCTGATCGGCTGCATTTCCTTTGCGTAACCGCTGAAGATTGCAATCTGCCGGCTCTTGGAATCAAGGACAGCATCGCAGCAGAAGAACTTCTTGCCCATCTTCTCTTCCATGAGCATTCCCTGCTCGTTGAACTTGGTCCTCATGGTGCTTGTCCCAGAGACAGGAGCAAAATCCATCCTGTGCATGACAGATGGCACATGATGGCCTGCAATGCTCCTCCAGTGCGTAATTCCACATGTACAGTGCTTATAGCCACCACTGTAACCGCCATAAGGGTTACCAGAAGTATGTCCGATCATGATTGCAACATCTGCATCAAAGACATACTTGTTCATGATCACATGGTCGCCGCTTGTGGTGTAGCCACAGTCAACCAGATGGTCATAGTCTTCTGAGTCATGACTTGTCAGCTGTCCGGAAGGATAGAACTCGTTGAACAGGTCATCTCCGAGAATCTGACGCATCTCGCCTTCTGTTGCCCTTGGATGAAGACCGTTGGAAATCAGAAGCAGGATATCCTTCTTCTCAACACCAGCAGCATAGAGCTCTGAAAGAATAGCCTTCATGGCAACCTTCCTGTGGCTGGTCGGCTGGCAACCGCCTTTAACAATATCGGGAATGATTATAACTACTGAGCTTCCCTTGTGGGCAAGCTTCGATATCGGATCCATTCCAATCGGGTTGCGGAGGCTCTTGAGGGTCTCGGCATAAAGGGAATCCCAGTCCTGGGGCAGAACCGGTGGATCAGGAATTGTTACACCTGGAATGAAGACATCTGTCGTGTCCGGCAGATTGGCGGACATTGTTCCTTCGCCATACTCAAAATCTAATTTCATCTTAATTCTCCTTGTCGTAGTGTTTTCTAAATACCTTATACAATGCGCTTGTATCCTGATTTCCAAGACCGTCCGCATGTGCGATTTCATTATACAGCTGTACAGTACCAGCTATTACGCTTGGTGCGTCGGCATCCTTTGCCATCTGAAGTGCAAGCTTCGTGTCCTTGATCAGCAAATCCATCGTGAACGCCGGATGTGTGTAGTCATCAGCCGCAATGTTCTTAGTGACTTCCCTGAACAGACCGCAGTTTGTGGCAGCACTTGATGCACCGACGGTCTCACAGAAGACCTTTGGATCAAGTCCTACCTTCTCAGCAATGGCCATTGTCTCACATGAGATGGCATTAATGCATGTAAAGAGCATCTGGTTCAGAAGTTTCAGTGCATTTCCCGAACCATGGTCTCCGACAGGTATTGCATTGGAGGCAAAAGTAAGCAATGCTGGCTTGACATACTCCAGAGCATCGGTATTTCCACCAGTAGGTAGCATCCACTTTCCCGTGGCGGAAGGGCGGCCAAGTATCGGGCAATCAAGATATGCGCTTCCTGTTGCCTCCTCGAACTTTGCGGCATTCTTTCTGGTGGTCTCGGGATCAACTGTGCTGGTATCTACCAGAACTTTTCCTTTCCCGATTCCAGAGACAACTCCGTTATCTCCGAATACAACAGGCTCAATCTGAAGTGGTCCGGGGAGAGAAAGCAACACCATGTCTGATTTTGAAGCAAGGTCTGCAGGATTCGAAGCAGCAACGCCTCCCATTCCAACTGCTCTCTCGGTTGCCGCAGGGAATGCATCGTAAACAACTACCTTGAATCCACCTTTGAGAAGAACATCAAGCATGCAGCAACCCATTCTGCCGCAGCCGATAAGACCTACTGTCTCAACCTTATCTTTCGATCTTGTCCAGGATGTCATAAATCACTCCTCCTTCAGCGTCTTTTGGTACAGGGATATCAAGAAGCTTGGACAATGTCGGAGCCACATCTATAATGCGGGCCGCATATTTCCTCTCATACTGGGATACCCCGGGACCTACCATCAGCATGCATGCGTGCATATCATGCAAAGTCGGCTCAGCAAGGTGAACACCTGTGAAGTTTCCGCATACCGCAGAGTAATCACCACCATTCTCATTCACAATATCCTGAATGATGTCCGGGAAGTTCTTGCACAGGACCGCCTGCTCATAAAGCTCAGGATTGGCAACAATACGCTCCGATCCATCCCTGTATTTGATTGCAGATCTGTAAATGAACGGGTGAGACATGTAACCGGGGTTCCATGCATAAAGAACATCTCCGACCCTGTCAAATCCGGGACCCTCGTAGATTCCCAGCCTTGCAGCTTCCTTCTTCTTCAATGCATAGGCAACGACATTGCGTCCGTTTTCCGGGTTACGCATGCCCATGAGACAGTTGATTATCTCCTCCTGGACTTTCTCATAATCCTCAGGCTCAACAATTCCATGGGGATCCCTGCCCTTGAGGTTTATGAAGATGTGTGCATGGCACGGCTCAAGCGGATGGCATTTGGTGTGCTCCCAGTCAATGCTGAGGTTGGACGGATCATCCGTAGACAGATCCAGCTTGTACTTCAGCAATCCGGCTCTCTGCAGATGCTCCTTCACAAACGGGTTCCAGTCAAGATGGGTCATTCCGTGGTCGGAAATAAGGACCACATATGTCTTGTCAAGGTCTACACTCTCCAAGATCTTTCCGATGTTCTTGTCCACCTGTCTGTAGACTTCTCGGATCATATGCCAGCAGAACGGAGCCGTCTTTTCCGAGTACACCCTAGATGTCGGCTCAATACCTGCGTACAGTGCATGTTCGATATGATCAATTGTTCCTACCCAAGAGAAGGCAAAATCCCAAGCCTGATGGTCCAGGACATACTTAGTGGCATTTCCCCACCAATCAGCGTGGAAGCCAAGCTGCTCAAGATAGAGGTCGGAATTCATCCATCCGTCCATGAAAGCCCACGGATCATCAACTTCCATGTAGGCGCCTGCCACCTTCTCGACTTCCTTGCTCAATGAGGCAGGAACAGAATACGGATCTGCCATATGGATGGAGCTCTGATATAGCTTGAAATCCTTCCCGTCTTTACTCAGCTCCAGGATCTGGAAACGGAACCTTCCGTTGCGGTTGTAGTCACGGGCATCAAAGTTCTTTGTGATCCAAGGACCATACTCGCCCATTCCGATATCGGTGATGGCCTTTGCTGCATCCTTGCTCTCGGAGATCAGCATCCTGTCATAGCCTTCCTTGGTCGAAGCATAGACAAGAACGTTCATCTTATAGCCCTTCACGTATGTGGGAGGAACAGTGATTTCAAACTCAAGACATGGTTTGAAGCTCTTAGGCTCATTCTTCCAATCTTTGGCAGGCTTTGTCTCGAGCTTTACGGCTCGTCCGGGAATCTGGTTGCAATGAAGCAGCTTGTTCGAGAAACATGCGCTTGAAGCGACATCCCATAGCGGCATGAAGAAATACCTGAACGGAGGATTCAGGGATCCTGCAAGTTGACAGCCATCCTTCTCCTCTATTGCACCCATCGGGAAAGTCACAGGCCAGTTGATCAATGCGACTTTCTTGCCAAGTTTCTTTGCCACATCCCACATTGTCTCACAAAGGACCTCATTGCGGTCAAACGATGTGTGCCAATGGTCCAGCTCCTCTCCAGGATGCTTGACCATAAGACTTGGAACACCATTGGTTCCAGAGCCTGCACCGCTGACTATCGCGGTCCATGCAGCTGCTGTCAGAGGCGGGAAAACCGTCTCGAGGCGGGAGAACACTCCCTGTCCCATGAGTTTTGCCGTATTAGGCATGACTCCTTCGGCCACGAACTTCTTCACGAGGTCCGGCATGGCGGCATCAAGGCCGAGAAACAGAATCTTCTTGTCTACCATGCTAATTCTCCTTTATTTTCTTTCGGTGAGAAACAGAACGTATTCTGCTTCTCATCAAAAACACAGAAGCAGCATAAAGCCGCTTCTGTGTACGGGAATCACTTGGCGTATGCCTCGATTCCAGGGAGATTAATCTCCTGGAAGTAGCGCAGTGCACCCGGATGGAGAGGCACGCTGATACCTTCAAGCATCTTCTCGGGGACAATCTCCTTGAAGCCCTTGTTAACTTCCTTCAGCTCATCAAGATGCTCAACGAATGTCTTTGTGAACTCGTAGACAATCTCTTCTGCAACATCAGCATTTGCAAACAGAACAGCATTGTTTCCGAATGTCACGATATCGTGGTCAAGACCATCATAATAGTCTTTTGTCAGAGTCTGTCTGGTGTAAGCGCCATCGGAGTTGGCAATGACCTTCTCGATGATATCCTCAGGTATGTCGAGGAACACACATTCCTTGGAAGCAATGAGATCAAGAACTGTGGCAATTGGAGCTTTTCCGTTCCAGATGAAAACATCAAGCTGTCCGTTCTTCATCATCTCAGTCTGCTCTGCACCCTTCACGTTGGCTGCAGTGTAGTCGCCTTCCTTGAGTCCAAGAGCTTCCATAAGTGCAAGAGCATCATATCTTGATGTTCCACCGACCTGACCGATACCGATTCTCTTGCCCTTGAACTGCTCATATGAGACCTCTGTGATGCCTGAGTTCTTCAGGACAATGACGTGGGTCTTGTTACATGAGAGAGAAATGACTCCAAGGCACTTCTTAGCAGGAATCTGTGTGTAGTCGCCCTTTGCATAGTAGCCGTTTGAGAGCATGAGGTTGTTTGTGAAAGCAATCTCTGCCTCTCCGTTCGCAACAAGGCTGACATTTGCTGCATAGCCGTTTGTGGCCTCAGCAATGACGGAGAGCCTTGATCCAACCTTTGCGAACATGTCCTGAATCTGGGCTGCCTGCTGATAGGATGACTGTCCTACAGGGTTTGCCGCAAGAGAGACAGTGGCATCATAGGTGAGACCTTTGAATTCCTCAGAGGTCTTGGTTGAAGCTTCCGTGGTGCCCTGTGCGAAGACACTGAATGCAACGCAAAGGCAGAAGAACATAACCAGTACTTTCTTCATTTTTTACTCCTTTTTATACTCATGCCGGTTTGGCATCAGACCGATGCTTTCTGGCAATGAGGTAGTTTACAAACAAAATTCCGATGATTCCGGCATATCCGATGACATCGGTAACAATACCCGGGAAAATACAGCAAAGTCCGCAACCGAATGCAACAAGCCTGAAGACCGGGTTCATCTTAGCCATGAAATATCCGACAAC
The DNA here is from genome assembly GCA_017618315.1 of Spirochaetales bacterium. Classification (GTDB taxonomy): domain Bacteria; phylum Spirochaetota; class Spirochaetia; order Sphaerochaetales; family Sphaerochaetaceae; genus UBA9732. The sequence continues at coordinate 2,677 of JAFZUN010000256.1, read as the reverse complement.
TCCTGTCGAAAGCCCCAGACATCCGATTATGGCTGAAATCATCGCCATGATGATTGAACCGATTGATCCCTGGCCAATCAGCTGCGGAGCATAGACGAAGAAAATCGGAGCTATGTAGGTGACAATGGCAAGCTTAACAGACTGAACTCCTATCTTTATAGGGCTGGCTCCGGATATTCCCGCTGCAGTATACGCGGCCATTGCAACAGGTGGGGTAATGGAGGAGAGACAGGCGCCATAGAACACGAAAAGGTGAGCTGCAAGCTCAGGAACCCCCATTCTAGTCAGTGCAGGGGCAACCAGCGTAGAGACAAGGATATAAGCCGGAGCAGTAGGAAGACCCATTCCCATGATGAACAGTGCAATCTCAGTAAGGATCAGGGCAATAATCAGATGTCCACCGGAGAGGTTAACAATGAATCCACTGAGTCTGATTCCAAGTCCTGTGAAACCAAGGACTCCAATAACTATTCCTGCTGCGGCACATGCGGTGGCAATGCTCATGACACCTTTGCAGCCTTTGACTAGAGACTTGATGTCCTTGACCAATGTGATCTTCACCACCTCAAGCAGGACCTTGCCTGTACTGAGTTTGTTCTCACGCGCAATCCTAATCACTTCTGGAATCTTGTAGAACCAAGACAGGAAAATTCCCACACCGGTTGCTATCAAGGCACAGAACATGGCTCCATAGCCCATGACTATCATTGTGATGAGAACTACAAGTGGAATCAGGGAAAGACCATACTTTCTTACCGTGATCCATGCATTGGGAATATCTTCCTTTGCCATTCCGACAAGGCCACGCTTCTTGGACTCATAGTGAACCGAGAGGAAGACGGAAATGTAATACAGAAGCGCAGGAATAATTGCCGCGGCAGCGATTGTCCTGAATGGCAACCCAAGTGTCTCTGCAATGATGAATGCTGCACTGCCCATGATGGGTGGCATTATCTGGCTTCCGGTTGAGGCGACAGCTTCAACGGCTCCAGCATAGACAGGATCATATCCGGCTTTCTTCATCAGAGGAATTGTGAATACACCGGTGGTTGCGACATTAGCAGATGCGCTTCCGCTGATACATCCGACAAGACCTGAGGAGACAACAGCTGCCTTAGCCGGGCCTCCGGTGCTCCTTCCTGTAAGAGCAAAAGCAATGTCCATGAACACATCAGAACCATGGTTTGCCTCTAAGAATGCGCCAAAGATGACAAACATGATTATGATTGTGCAGGCGGTTCCAATAGGAGTTGCGAAAACTCCGGCGGAACTCACGAACAGCTCTCTTACCACTCTGTTCAGTGTATATACCCTCATATGAAGGAACGGAAGGTATTTGCCTCCGATCAACGCAATGATTATGAAGACAATCGCTATAATTGAAATGGCAGGACCCATCATGCGCCTTGAGGCCTCAAGGACAAGCAGGATTCCGCAGATACAGAGAATCAGCTCAAATTGCGGCAGTTTTCCGACCTGAATCAGAACCATTCCAATGCGTTCGTAATTGAATGCATAATAGGCAAATATGGCAGCGGACAACACGGCAAAAACAAGAGCTGTGATTTTCATCACTTTCCCATATTGCTTGCGCTTCTTGGTGAAAGCATTCAAGAATACCATGGGCATGACAAAAGCAAGGAATGTGCTTCTCTGTATGACATCTGTCAGAAGACCAGCAAAGCACGTATATAAAGTAAACAGACCAAGACAAAATGCCAGTACGTTCTGCGCCTTGGTTGCCAGATAGTATGATTTTGGGAAAATCTCCTCTCCCTTGGCCTCCGCCTGTTCCATCTCAATGGCTTCCAGCTCATCGTCTTTGTTCTTTTCGAAACCTTTTTTCTTCATATCTTCCTCTGCATTACAATTCACTCTCAAGTTCGGCGCAGGTGTTGAAGAAGTACTTAACAAAACCGGAATCGAACTGTTCTTTTTTCGTACTTCCTCTAAGCATGGCAGCAAAATCAACACCAGCAGAACGTGATGCCCCCTCATCCACCAGACTGTCTCCCACGTACAAGGCCTGCGAGGCATCAACACCCAGGTTCTTCAATGATACGAACAAACCTGAAGGATCCGGCTTTGGAGTACTGCAGTCCTCGCAACCGACAACAGAAGAGAAACAACCATCTATGCCGTAAGCCTCAAGCGACTGCATAAGCACATCCCTGAGTTTAAGGGACAGAAGACCAACCTTGTATCCTTTGGCAGCAGCTGTCCGTATCAAAGACGGGGAATCAGAGAAAAGCTCGGTGTCCTTTGCCATCTTCTCCCTGCAGAGCTGCCTGTATGCGTCCCTCATCACACGTAGCTTCTGCGGATCCTTCTCTCCTGTGATATGGCTCAGCATTATCTCGTGAGTGTTCCCGATTACAGGGAATGTGCTTTCAAAATCCTTGGGTTCGTAACCGAAGTTTCTCGAGCACTCACAAAGAAGCTTGTAAATGACCTTTGAGGAATCTGCGAGTGTCATATCGAAATCGAAGATGAGAGCCTTATACTTCTTCACGTCTACCTACCACCATTTGATCTGCTCGGTCACATGTTTTCTGATCTCGATGAACTCAGGATCCGAGACTTTTCTCGGTCTTGGAAGATCAACTGAGACCTCTTCTCTGATTTTTGCTGGTTTATTTGTCAGAATCAGAATCTTCTCGGCAAGATAGACTGCTTC